>NZ_JAPWHT010000371.1:0-10486 GCF_027270795.1 Streptomyces sp. ActVer | reverse complement strand
AGGCGCAGGGTGCGGGCCGTACGGCGGGACACGGCGGCCTCGGCGAGGTCGGGCGCCGGTCCGGGCCCACCGCGCAGGGTGGCCAGCAGGACGGCCCGCTGGCCGGGAAGGTTGTCCGTGAGGTAGTCGACGATGGTGAGCGTGTCGGCGTCCGCGTCGTGCAGGTCCTCCAGCACCAGGACACAGCCGCCGGTGCGTCCGAGGGTCCCGAGGAGCCGCAGCACCGCCTCGGCGTAGCCCACCAGCGGCGCACCGTCCGGCGGCGCCAGCCCGCACAGCCGCGACAGCAGCGGCTCGTACGGGCCCAAGTCCCCGTCGGCGGGAGCCCCTTCGCCGCGCAGTCCGGAGAACACGGCTTCCGCCAGCGGGCGCAGCGGCACCGCGCGCCCGGCGGACGCGGCCCGCCCGCGCAGCACCCGAAACCCGGTGCGTACGGCGGCGTCCGCGGCCTCCTCGACGAGGCGCGACTTGCCGATGCCCGGTTCGCCCAGCACGAACACCGAGGAGCCCCGCCCCTCGCCCGCCGATCGGACGGCCGCGGTCAGAAGATCCCGCTCCGGTTCTCTGCCGACCAGTACCGATGACGACAACGACGACACTCAGGCCCCCTGCGCCCTCTTCCGGAATGCCCCCACCGGCCCCCGTCGAAAGCTCCTTCGAGTCCGCACAGCGTAGTACCCACGAGTCACAGGGGCCGCACAACTACATGGGGGCACTTCCCCGATGTCCGCGGCGGCGGGCGGGCGGCACGCTGTTCTCCAGCAGGGCAGGGGGGACAGGGCATGACCCGGGGGACATGCCCTGCCTGCTGTTCATTCTTCGATGGGGGTCGCCACATGTCTTCAACGCCGTCAACTCCGCCGACGCCGCGTGCCCGCGTATGGATCACCGCCGGGCTTCTGGGCGTGGCCCTGTGCGGGTGCTCGTCGCTCACCGGAAGCACGGCCGGAGGCACGGGCGGCAGCGCGGGAGGCGACGACGGCGGGGCGGCGTCGACGAGTTCGGCGGCGGACGTACCGGCGACCGCGCTGGACCTGGAGCGGGTGTGCACGGACGGGCTCGGCTACTCGGGGATGCCCGCCTACGACCGTACGAAGAAGACCGTGCACCCGGCGGTGCTCATGAACAACCCCGGCGACAGCTGGTCGCAGTCCGAGCCGCCCGCCGGCGACTTCCCCAAGGGCTGGGTCCTCGGCTACTCGGACAAGCCGGCCGACGCCGAGCTGGTCGTCTGCGTCGAGCGCACCAAGGCGAGTCCGACCGGCAAGAAGTGCGACATGGAGAGCGACGACGGCAAACCGTTCACCGTCAGTACGTACAACACCTCGTACCGCCTGAAGGTCGTCGAGGCGCGCACGGGCAAGGAGTTGTCCGAGCACACGGGTGAGGCCAGGTCCGACGAGTGTCCGATGTACATCTTCACCTCGGACGGCGAGGACAAGGACAAGCACTACAACGAGGTTCGGCCAAAGGACTACCGCAAGCGCGTACAGCCCTTCATCGCGCCCTAGCCTTCACCTCGGCCGTCCAGCGGCACCCTTCGCCTCGGCCGTCCCCGTCGCCGCTCCCCCGGAGGACCGCATGCCCGGCACGACCACCACCGCCGTCGATCTCACCGAGCTCAGCGTCGCCCGCGGTGGCTCCCGTCGGCTCACCGGCCATCTCACCCGGCCCGTGGGGGCGGGCCCCTGGCCCGGTGTCGTCGTGGTCCATGAGGCGCTGGGCGTCAATGATGTGATGCACCGTCAGGCGGAGCGGCTGGCGAGAGCCGGGTACCTCGTCGTCATGCCGGACCTGTTCACCGACGGAGGGACCGTCCGCTGTCTGGTGCCGACCTTCCGGGCCGCCCTGTCCGGCCACGGCCGTGCCTTCCGCGACATCGAGGCGGCCCGCACCCGCCTCGCCCGGGATCCCGACTGCACCGGGCGGATCGGCATCATCGGCTTCTGCATGGGCGGTTCCTTCGCCCTCCTCGCCGTGAACGACGGCGAGTTCGACGCCGCCTCCGTCAACTACGGCCGTCTGCCGAAGGAACTCGACGGGGCGCTCGCCGGTTCCTGCCCCGTCGTCGCGAGTTACGGGGCCCGCGACCGTACGCTGCCGGGCGCGGCCCGCAAGCTGGAGGCGTCACTCGACCGGCTCGGCGTCGTCCACGACGTCAAGGAGTACCCGGAGGCCGGGCATTCGTTCCTCAACGACGCCGAGGTGGGGTCACGCGCGCTGCATCCGCTGATGCGTGTCGCCGGAATCAGGCCGCACCCGGAGTCCGCCGTCGACGCGTGGCGGCGCATCGACGGCTTCTTCGCCACGCACCTCAAGGCGGAAGACCAAAAGGACTGACTCAGGCATCCATATTCCCGCCACCGCCCGCCGCGTCCGGCGGGCGCAAAGGGTTCGGGACGGGCAGATAGCGTGCGTCGGCGCCGTCCGCGCCGGTCCAGCGCAGCAGCAGATTCGTCTTGCCGGGCAGGGTCGGGGCCCGGAGCAGTTCGGCCGCTTCGGGCAGCTCCGCGCCGCACCGCGTCAGCTCGCGTCGCACGGCGTCCCAGAGCTCCGTGCCCGGGTACCGCTCCCCCAGCGCCTCCGCGATCTCCAGGAGGTTGTTGACGGCCAGGCAGTACACCAGCCGCTCCCACCCGGCCGCGCGCGTCACCTCGGGCAGCAGTTTCACACCCTCCGCGTCGCGGAACAGCGCCTGCACCGGCATCCCGTCGGCGTCCACGGCGACCACCGTGTTCTGCAGATGCGCTTCGAGTACGACCCCGTGCCGGGCGAACAACTCCAGGGCGGGCGGGACGACTTGACGCAGATACGCCGTCCACCAGGCGGCCGGGTCGGCGAGATCGTCGACGGGGTTGCCCTCGAAGACCTCCGTCAACGCGGCCGCCAGGACCGGGGTCGCGCCGGGGGTCACATGGGTGCGCAGCCCGTCGCGTACGAGGACGGCGAGCTCCTCGAATGCGAAGTCGGCGGTGCGGTAGCCGCGGTCGCTCAGCCAGGCCGCGGGAGTGTCCGTGGCCGCGAAGGCCGAGGTCACCGCCGCGTCCGTGCGGCGCAGCAGGAGGAGGTCGTGGCGCCAGAGGCGGCGGATGTCGTTCGTGATGCGGACGTCGAGGCTGAACTTCAGAAAGAGGTCGGTGTCGGGGACGTACAAGGTGCGGATGGCCGCCGTCGGCCAGGCCGTCCACGCGGAGGGGCCCAGCCGTACGAGGCGGCCGTCCGTGAAGGCCTCGCGGATCTCCGGGCGGGCGCCGACGAGGCCGAGCTGCCAGGGGTGGGCGGGCAGGAGGCGATAGCCGGGCGGGGCCTCGCCCAGCTCGTCGAGCGCGCCCGTGTCTCCCTCCTCCAGGCACACGTCCTCCCTCAGCCCCAGGAGCACCAGCGGGAAGCGGGTGTACGCCTCGGGGGCGTACGGAATCCAGCCGGTGACCGGGCCTCCGCCGCGGGCCTTGGGGGCGGGATGGTAGGGATGTCCGGTGATCAGGGACTGTTCGGAACGCCGGTACAGGTCGTCGGGCGGGGTCGTCCCCACCCTGGCGGTCAGGATCGCCGCCACCGCGTCCCGGCTGTCGGTCATCTCGATGGGCAGTTCGGGGTTGGACAGGCCGGTGTGCCCACGGAGGACCTCGGCGGTGAGTTTCACCAGTTCCGCGTGGCTCAGGCGCTGCCAGGCACCGGCCGCGTACACCTCCGGCTCGGCGGGGCGGCGTCCGGCGCGCACCCGCAGGAGCCGTCCCCCGGCCGGCAGCCGGTACACGCGCCGGTCCCCGGACTCCCCGGGCCCCGGAGCGGGCTCGCCGAGTTCCCGCAGCAGACAACTGAGCAGCGGCGCCGCCGCGTACGCATCGGCTGCTTCGCCGATGCCGTCCCCGGGGTGCATGGGTGGCATGGGGTGCATGAGGTCCACGCGATCCGTTCGTTGCGTACGGTGCCCTGGCGCTCAGTATGTCCGGCGTTGTACCCGGCCGCGACGCCGTCCCCACACCCTAGGAGCCCTCTGTGCACCCTCCCCACACCCCGGTCGGGACCGAGGCCGTTCTCGCCGCCGAGCTGCGCACGGTACGCCCCGCTCTGCTGTCCCCCTACGCGGTCGAACTCCCCGGTGCCCGCGCGGCCGTGCTGACCCGGCTGTGGCGCGGGCTCGTCCATGAGCCGCTGCCGTGGGTCACGAGCCGGGAGCCGGCGGGGCACGACGGGCTGGTGCTCCGGCTGGCCGACGGGCGTCGTCTGCACGGCCCGGCCTCGGACGCGTACGCGACGGCCGGCACCGTCGGGGAGGTCGAGCTGGACGGGACGGCGTACCGCCACCCGGCCGCGCTCATGACGGCACTCGGACTGCCGCACGGTCATGCCTTCGCCGTCGAACTCGGCCACAGCGTCGCCTCGTTGGCCCTCTCCCGCGCCAACCAGCCCGCCATGAGCTCTCCTTTCACGTCCTGGGGGTGGGAGCAGCGGATCGTGGACGGGCACCCGTTCCACCCCAACTGCCGTTCCCGGCCCGGCTTTTCGGTGGCCGAGCAGTTGGCGTACGCGCCGGAGCACCGGGCGGACGTCGAGCTGGGGCTGATGGCGGTGCCGGAGGGCGCCTGTCTGGTGGGCGGGGAGTGGCCGTACCGGGAGGCGGGGCGCGTGCTGATCCCCGTACATCCGTGGCAGGCGCGGCATGTGCTGAAGGATGAGAGGGCCGTCGGGGAAGGTGTCGCCGGGGAGAGCCTGGCCGCGCATCCCCTGATGTCCCTGCGGACCCTGGCCCTCACGGACGGACCGCACGTCAAGACCGCGCTCAGCGCCCGGCTGACCTCCTCCGTGCGGGACATCTCGGTGTACTCGATCGAGTCGGCGGCGGCCGTGTCGGCGTTCATGGAGGCGATGGCCGGGCGGCTGGACGGGATGCTGCACATCACCCGGACCCTCGGTGCGGTCACCGCCAACACCCCTGATCTGGCTGCGGTGTTGCGCGAGTCCCCGGACGTGTACGCGGAGGCGGGCGAGCGGGTCGTCCCGGTCGCCGCTCTCGCGTCGACCGTGCTGCCCCAGTCCCCGGCCTGGCTGGCCGAGTTCAGCCGGCTCGCGCTCGCCGTCGGGCTGCGCCTGCTCGACCTGGGCGTGGCCCTGGAGGCCCACGGCCAGAACCTGCTGGTGGTGCTCTCGCCCGCGGGCGCCCCGCTGCGGCTCGTCTACCGCGACCTCGCCGACATCCGGATCAGCCCGGCGCGGCTGGCCCGCCACGGGATACCGGCCCCGGACCTGACGGGCCGTATCGTCACGGACGACGAGTCCGTCCTGCGCGCCAAGCTCTTCGGCTCACTCGTCGCGGGCGCACTGGCGGCCACGGCGGGTTCGACGACCGCGCTGCGAGACGCGCTGTCCGCGGCCGTACGGGATCTGCCGCGCACCCCGGATCTCGCGGCACTGCTCGAAGAGCCGCTGCCCGCCAAGGCGTTGACGACGATGCGGCTGTCGTCGGAGCGGCCGGGGGACATCTGGGCGCGGCTGCCGAACCCGCTCGTCGGCCCCTGACTCGACCGGCCCCGGCCCTCGCCCCGCCCTCGTTTTGATGCGTGACGCCATTGATCAATAGGATCCGGCGATGATCACAAGACAACGGCTGGCGGTGGGCGCCTGCGCCCTGCTCGCCGCCCTGACGGCCGGGATCGCCCTCCCGGCCGGAGCCGTCGCCGGCGAACCCACGGGTGACGCGGCGCCCAAGGTCGACCTCGTCCTCGACGTCAGCGGTTCGATGCGCGCGCGGGACATCGACGGACAGACGCGGATGGCCGCGGCGAAGCAGGCCTTCAACGAGGTCCTCGACGCGACCCCCGAGGAGGTCCAGCTCGGCATACGGACACTCGGCGCCAACTACCCCGGCGACGACCGCAAGACGGGCTGCAAGGACACCGAACAGCTCTACCCCGTGGGGCCGTTGGACCGCACGGAGGCGAAGACCGCCGTCGCGACCCTCGCGCCCACCGGCTGGACCCCGATCGGCCCGGCGCTCCTCAAGGCGGCCGACGACCTGGAGGGCGGCGAGGGCTCCCGCCGTATCGTCCTCATCAGCGACGGCGAGGACACCTGCGCCCCGCTGGACCCGTGCGAGGTGGCTCGGGAGATCGCCGCCAAGGGGATCGGCCTCACCATCGACACGCTCGGCCTGGTGCCGAACACCAAACTGCGGCAGCAGCTGAGCTGTATCGCGGAGGCGACCGGCGGAACGTACACCTCGATCGAGCACACCGACGAACTCACCGACAAGGTCAACCAGTTGGTGGACCGGGCCGCCGACCCGGTGGTCACCCCGGTCGCCGTGGACGGCGCGGACGCGTGCGCACAGGCACCCACGCTCAAGTCCGGCCTCTACACCGACCGCGAGGAGTTCGGGCAGCACCGCTGGTACCGCGTTGACGTCCCGGCGGGCTTCGAGCTGCGCGCGTCGGTGAGCGTGGCGGCCGACCGTCAGGTCAACCGCGACTACGGGGTGTCGCTTCGGGCGGTGACCGCGAGCGGGCGCGAGATCGTGCGCGGCGAGTCGACCGGCTCGGGCCGGACCGACGTGATGTCCGCCGGTCTGCGCTACCCGAAGGCGGAGAGCGAGGACGACGACGATTCCGACAGCAAGCCCGCGGCCGAGGCCGTGTGCCTGCAGGTCGCCAACTCCTTCTCTGCGGCCTCCGGCGTCAAGACCACGCCCGGACTGCCGCTCGAACTCACCGTGGACGTCGTCGACGCTCCCGACACGTCGAGCGACGTGGCCTCGTTCGGCCTCGGTCGCGGCTGGTGGCTGCTCGGCGCCCTGGTGCTCACCGGCTTCCTCGCGGGTGTGCTGTGGGGCTGGGTTTCGCGCTGGCGGGTCGCGGTCTGGAGGACCAACTGATGCGTACCACTCGTGTATTGAGCAGTCTCCGTGTTCCGACTGACGTCCGCGCAGGCGGTGTCGGGCGGGCAGGCCGTGCGGTGGGTGCGGGTCTGCTGGTGCTGGCGGCCGCCGCCTCTCCGGCGGTCGCCGACTCCTCTCCCTCCGCGAGCCCGTCGGACGACGGCGCCGGGCCCACCTCGGCCGGTACGTCGTTCCGTACGGCGACCGAGGTCGACCAGGGGCAGCAGGCGACCGCGAGCGCGTCCATGGGCGACTACCTGTACTGGTCTTTCCCCGCCGATGCCGGGCAGCGGCCCACCGTGAGGGCGACGGTGAAGCTGCCCGACGCGCATGCCTCCGCGACCTGGCAGGTCGACGTGTACGACGGGCTGCGGCGCCGCCAGGCGTGCCAGTACGGGGCGCAGACGCGGACGGCCGCCCAGGACGCGGCCTCCGTGGAGCTGTCCTGCACGCTGCGTACGGTCCGGGCCTGGTCCGAGCCGTGGGCCGACGACCCGTTGCCGGGCACGTACTACGTCCGGCTGACCACCGTCGGTCTCAAGGCGGCCGACCTCGGGCTTCCCGTGAGCGCCGAGGTCCAGGTCGACTCGAAGGATGTCGGCGGGGCCGCCGCGGTGGACGGCTCGCTGGCCGAGCCGCTCGTTCCCGGGGTCGCCGTGGCGGCCAAGGGTGGCGACAGCGACGAGGACTCCGAGACCTCGGTCGCCGTGCTGTCCAGCATCGAGCCCGATGACGGGTGGGCCTCCGGCTGGTGGTCCGACCGCTGGGTGTGGACCGGGGTGGGCGGTGTGTTGGCGGCGCTCGCGGGGGTTGGCGGGTACTCGCTGACGCGGGGGCGGTCTGCACGGCCTGCGCCGTAGCGCTCCGCTGGATGGCCGGTTGTTGTCTGGGGGGCGGTGGGGGGCTGGTCGCGCAGTTCCCCGCGCCCCTTGAAGGGGCGCTGTGCCTCAGCGAGTTTGGAACCGGTCCTGCTCAGCCCCGCCCTGCAAAGAGGCCCGTCGCGCCAACTCCATGGCGCGGCGGGCCTTTTGGCGTCCGGAGACGGGGTCAGGCGTCCCGGAGTGTCTTGGCCAGGGGGGTTTCGCCCGTCACCGTGACGCGGCCGTCCCGTACCGCGTCGAGGAGGGCCAGGTCGCCTCTCGCGAGTGCCGTGCATGCCTCGGCGTCGAGGGAGAGGCCGGCGTCGGGTTCCTCGGGGGCCGGGCCCTCCCCGTAGACCGGGCCGTCCGGCGCGCCGAGTCGTACGTAGAACTCCCCTTCGTCCAGCCGGACTTGGACGACGCCGTCGCCAAGTCCCTCCAGGGAACGGAGCAACGGCAGCGCGAACCAGTGGGCGCGTACCGCGTCGGTGGGCCGTCGTTCCGCCAGCAGGGGTGCGCCCCACTCGCCGAGTGCCTGGAGGACGGGCAGCAACTCGCGCCCACGGGCGGTGAGTTCGTACACGTTCGCCGCTCCCGGCGGCGGCAGCCGGCGCCGGGTCGCCAGACCGTCCCGCTCGATGTCCTTGAGCCGGGAGGCGAGGACGTCCGTGCTCACGCCGGGCAGATCCGCGTGCAGGTCGGTGTAGCGGCGCGGACCGGCCAGCAGCTCGCGGACGATCAGGAGGGTCCAGCGGTCACCGAGGGCGTCGAGGGCCCGGGCAGCGGAACAGTACTGGTCGTAGCTTCGGCGAGGTGACATGCGACGCAGTCTAGACAACTTGTTGGACTTTCCAAGCTCGAACTTGGTAAAACCAAGCAACACACGAAACCGGAGGGGCGAGCGCGCATGGAGTTCCGGCAGTCGAACAAGCTCAGCGAGGTCTGCTACGAGATCAGGGGCCCGGTGATCGAGCACGCCGACGCGCTGGAGAAGGCAGGCCACAGCGTGCTGCGCCTGAACACCGGCAACCCCGCGCTCTTCGGCTTCGAGGCGCCGGAGGAGATCCTCCAGGACATGATCCGGATGCTGCCCCAAGCGCATGGGTACACCGACTCGCGCGGCATCCTCTCGGCCCGCCGGGCCGTGGCGGGGCGCTACCAGACGCTGGGCCTGGAGGTCGGCGTCGACGACGTCTTCCTCGGCAACGGCATCTCCGAGCTGATCTCGATGGCCGTACAGGCGCTGGTCGAGGACGGCGACGAAATCCTCATCCCCGCGCCCGACTTCCCCCTCTGGACGGCCGTCACGACCCTCGCGGGCGGCAAGGCGGTCCACTACCTCTGCGACGAACAGGCCGACTGGTACCCGGACCTGGACGACATGGCATCGAAGATCACCGACCGTACCAAGGCCGTCGTCATCATCAACCCGAACAACCCCACCGGCGCGGTCTACCCAAAGGAGATCATCGAGGGCATCCTCGACCTCGCCCGCCGGCACGGCCTGATGGTCTTCGCCGACGAGATCTACGACCAGATCCTGTACGACGACGCCGTGCACCACTCGGTCGCCGCCCTCGCCCCCGACCTGGTGGTGCTGACCTTCTGCGGCCTGTCGAAGACGTACCGGGTGGCCGGCTTCCGCTCGGGCTGGCTGGTGATCACCGGTCCGAAGCAGCACGCGAAGAACTACATCGAGGGCCTCACCATGCTGGCCTCCATGCGACTGTGCGCCAACGCGCCCGCGCAGTACGCCATCCAGGCCGCGCTCGGCGGCCGGCAGTCCATCCACGAGCTGACCGCTCCGGGCGGACGCCTGCACGAACAGCGCACCGTGGCCTGGGAGAAGCTCAACGAGATCCCCGGCGTGTCCTGTGTGAAGCCGAAGGGCTCGCTCTACGCGTTCCCGCGCCTGGATCCCAAGGTCCACAAGATCCACGACGACGAGAAGTTCGTCCTGGACCTGCTGCTCCGGGAGAAGATCCAGGTCGTCCAGGGCACCGGCTTCAACTGGCCGACCCCCGACCACTTCCGCATCCTCACCCTCCCGCACGCCGACGACCTGGACGCGGCGATCAGCCGGATCGGCCGGTTCCTGAGCGGCTACCGGCAGTAGGAAGCGGTCCGCCAGCGCGGTCCGGCGGTGCGCTTCGTGGGCCTGTGGCGGGGCGATGTCAGAGCCGGGTCGTAGTCTTCGAATGGGCCCGCTGATCGCCTGGATCCTCGCGTGGGCCCCCTCGTCGACGGACCGGGAAGGAGCGCGCCATGACACGACCGCCGACCGCCGCGCAGCGGCGCGTCATCGACGCGGCCGATCCCGTGACCGGACGGCTCAGAGGTACGGAGAGCCAGCTCGCGGCGCTGGTGAAGCGAGAGCTCGCGTTCCGGCATCCGCGTCCGCCGCACGATCACTTCCTGACGCCCGCCGGGCATCGGGTCCGCGAGGAGACGGCCGCCCCGGCGGCGAGCGTTCCGGAAGCGGCCGAGCCCGCCCGGGAGTCCTCCGGGGTGTTCGCCGCCCGGGTCGGCGGCGAGGAGGGCATCGACGCCGGTCCGTCGCGCATACGTGAGGTGCACAGCGCCTGGCAGGGGCTGCTCGAACTGCGCCGCATGACCAATCCGCACGGGGTCGTGGACCGGCCGTGCGCGTGGGAACGTACGCATCTGGTGCAGGCCGCCGCGCTCGCGCTGGAGGCGGCGGGGCACCGGCCGGCGGGCGCGGACACCGAGGGGTACCGGGTGCGGGCGACGC
>NZ_JAPWHT010000370.1:0-10496 GCF_027270795.1 Streptomyces sp. ActVer | reverse complement strand
GCGCCGATCCAGATCAGGCGGGCGAGCCAGACCAGTACGCCGCGCGGGTGCTCGGGGCGGCGCTTGGCCGGCACGAGGTGGAGCTGCCCGTCGGCCAGTTGGTCGTGCAGGTCGTGGGCGCGCCGGGCCAGGGCCGCGGGGTCGATGTCGGCCGCGGTCGCCCGGACATGGCGGGCCGGGGTGACGTCGACGACGTCGTCGAGGAGGTCGACGAGCGGCACCGCGCGTGCGCCGCCGGGCTCGTCGGCGTAGGTGTCGGGGGCGGTGGTGAACGCGGCCCACTGGCCGAGGACCCGCTCCGACAGCCCCGCCCAGTCGAAGGTGGCGGCGGAGGCCGAAGAGGTGGGGGCGGAGGCCGCGGAAGCGGAAGGGCCGGACCGGCGGGGGCGCGAGCCGCCGCGGGAGCCGGCACCCGCCGTCGCGGTACCGGTGGCGGACGGCATGCCCGCGGCGCTGTCCCGCTGCTCGCCCTCCCCGTCGACGAACAGCACCGCCGCACGGTCCGTGCCGCCCGGCTCGGGGCGTTGGAACACCCAGATCTGCAGGCCGATGTGGAGCGGATACGCGGCACGCGCCGGAAGGGAGACGACGGCGCGCAGGGCCCCGCCGCGGATGAGTTCCGAGCGGACGCGGCGGCCGGAGGAGCGGAAAGCCAGCGCGGGCGGCAACAGCATGACCGCGTGGCCGCCGGGCTCCAGGTGTGCGAGGGCGTGCTGCACCCACGCCAGTTCGGACTCGAAGCGCGGCGGGACGCCGTACGCCCACCTCGGGTCGTAGGCCAGCTCGTCGTGACCCCAGTCGCGGTCGCCGAACGGCGGGTTGCACAGGACGGCGTCCACGGTGACGTCGGGGAAGGCGTCGGCGCGCAGGCTGTCGCCGACGCGGATCGCCGTCTCGGCCTCGGGTGCGGCGATCAGCAGCCGGACCGCGGTGCGTTGGCCCTGGACGGGGAGCGAGTCCTGCCCGAACAGCTCCCGCGCGCCCTGCCGCGCGGCGGCGGCGAGGAGCGTGCCGCTGCCGCAGGCGGGGTCGAGGACGCGGGACACGTCGGCGGGCAGGAGCCGTGCCATGAGCCGGGCCAGGCCCTCCGGGGTCTGGTAGACGCCGCTGGCGGCGCCCTCGTCCAGTTCGCGTTCGGCGAGGACGTCGAGGGCGGCCTGGGCCCCGGCCTCACGGACGCATCCCAGCAGCGCGCGGACCGCGCCCGCGTCGTCCGGGCCGTAGTGGACCGGCTCGGCCTCGGGCACGGTGGCCGGGAGCCCGCCCGCGGCCTTCTCCGCTCGGGCGAGCAGCTGGTCGTCGGGCACGGCGGCGAGTTCGGCCAGCTCGTTGAGCGTGCGGCGGGACGCGGCAGCCACCAGGGGGAACAGCCGCGCGGCCACACCCGAGCCGGGTCCCAGCAGCCGTAGCGCCGTACGCAGCTCCTCGGTCGGCGAGGCGGCGGAGGTGTGACCGCGGCCACGCAGCCATGCCTGGACGGCCGGCAGGTCGTAGAGCGGGCTGGATTCCGTGCCTGCGCTGGGTGCCGGGAAGTCGTCGTGGCGGCGGCGCCAGTTGCTGACGGTGGCGCGTGTGACCCCCGCGATGCGGGAGATCTCGGCGGCTGTCACGTGTGCGGAGGGCGCCGGTCGGGCTGGTGGCTGCTGGGGCATGGCGTGGAGTTCCGCACCTCTCGGGCCAGTCGGACAGGGACGGTTAACACGTTACAACAGCCGTCAAGTTCGTCAAGCTGTTTGACAGTGCTTTCATGGCTATGCTTATCTGGTCACGCTTCCGGATGGAAGCATGACCGTGACTCCGCAACCTCACCGTGAAGCGTCCTGGCGCCGTACCGCGCCACGCATCCGATCTCTCCCGGTCCCTTCTCGTCGCAACGCCATACCTCGGGGCCGCCCACTCCGCGTCCATTCCGCACCGCAGTCGCCACCCACCGCACACACGGGAGGAACCCGCATGACCGTGACGGAACAGCCCCGGCAGAACGCACACCACCCCACCGACCCCGCCCGTCCGGCCCCGGCCGACCAGCCCGTGCCCGTGGCCGGTCTGGTGGAGGTCCGCCTGGCGGAGGAGGCGCTCAGCGAGCCCGTGAAGGTGCTCCTGAAGGAGGCCCTGGGCGACGGAGAGCCCCGGGGGACCTCCCCTGCCGGCCGGATCTACCTGGAGTCCGTCGCCGTCGCCCGGTTCCGTGGCATCGGACCGCGCGCCTGGCTCAAGCTCAGCCCCAGACCCGGCGTGAACCTGGTCGTGGGTCGCAACGGCTCCGGCAAGTCCAGCATCGCCGAGGGCATCGAGACAGCTTTCACCGGCGTGAACATGCGTTGGCAGGGGCAGCACGCGATGCGCAGCAGCAACTGGCGCAATCTCCACGACACCGACGGCAGGCCGGAGATCGAGGTCAAGCTCGCCGTCGAGGGCGACACCGGCCGCAGCACCCTCACCCGCACCTGGGAGGGCGACGACTTCGACGCCTCCCGGGCCGAGCTCAGGCGACCCGGGCACGGCCGCGCGCCCCTCGACCAGGCGGACTGGAAGCAGGCCCTGCGGGATTTCCGGCCCTTCCTGTCGTACGTCGACCTCGACCGCATGATCAGTGGCAAGCCCTCCGAGATGTACGACTCCATCGCCACCATCCTCGGCCTGGGGCAGCTCAGCGCCGCCGACGGCCGGCTCCGCCAGGAGGCCAAGGCGCTCGAAGACGCGGACAAGGCGGCGAAGGCGGAGCTGCCGGGCCTCAAGGAGGCGCTGTACGAGTTGGAGGACGACGAGCGCGCGGTGCGGGCACTCGTCGCCGTCGACACGGCGGGAACGCCCGACTTCGAGACTGTCGAAGCCCTCGTCGCCGGTCTGCCCGCCGACGGGGACGACGGCCTGCTCGCCGGGCTGCGCGCCGAGGCAGAGGTGCAGGGACCCGAGATGGCGCAGGTCCACGCGGCCCTGGACCGCCTGCGCAATGCTCTCGCCGATGCCGAGGACCTGCGCGGCACCGGCACCGAGGACGCCCTGCGGCGTGCGGAACTCCTCGAACGGGCTGTGGCGCACAACGACCGTCACCCCGACGCGGCCGCCTGCCCCGTGTGCGGGACCGACGGGATGCTGGACGCGGCATGGGCCGCGGACGCCATCGCCCAGATGGCCGCACTGCGGCAGGAGGCGGAGGCAGCAGCGGGCGCGCGCAGCGAACTCCGGTCGGCCGCGCGGGCCGTGCAGGACCTCGTCCACACGCCCCGACAGATCCCCGCCGCCCTGGCCGACCCGTGGCGCGCCTGGACCGCCTGCCGGACGATCAGTGATCCCGGCGAGCTCGTCAGGCGTGCCCACGAGGCCGCCGCGACCCTGGCCGATGCCTGCGCCGCGGTCAAGGAGAACGCCGTCAGGGAACTGGAGAAGCGGGACGAACGCTGGCGCGGGCTCGTCACCCGCCTGGCGGGCTGGGCGGAGAGGGCCCGTGCCGTGGAGGCGAACAAGCCCCGGCTGCGGGACATCAGGAAGGCGAGCACCTGGATCAAGGCGCTGGCCGCCGAGTTGCGGGAACAGCGGATGGAAGGCTTCGCCGACCAGTCGCAGCGCATCTGGGAGCGGCTCCGCCAGGAGAGCAACATCGACCTCAAGGCCGTGAGCCTGAAGGGCAGCGAGAAGGCCACTGTCCGCAAGCTCGTCATGGATGTCACCGTCGACGGCCAGCAGGCCTCGGCTCTCAGCGTCATGAGCCAGGGCGAGCAGCACTCCCTCGCGCTGTCCCTGTTCCTGCCTCGGGCCGCCACCGCCGACAGCCCGTTCGGCTTCATCGTCATCGACGACCCCGTGCAGTCCATGGACCCCGCCAAGGTCAACGGACTCGCCCAGGTCCTGCACGAGCTCGGCGAGCACCGACAGGTCGTCGTGTTCACCCACGACACCCGGCTCCAGCGGGCGTTCACCAGCCAGGATCTGCCCGTGACGGTGTTCGAGGTCGAGCGGGCCAAGTCGTCCAAGGTGAAGGTCAAGCCGGTGACAGACCCGGTACGGCAGGCACTCGACGACGCGCGGGCCCTCGCCAGTACCAGTGACCTGCCGTCGGCGGCACGGACCCACGTGCTGCCCAGCCTGTGCCGTATCGCCCTGGAGAACGCCTTCCTCGAAGCCGCCTGGATCCGGCATCACCGCTCCGGCGCGCCCGAGGACGAGCTGCAGGCCGCCGTCGGCAGCGCCGACAAGCTCATGAAGGTCGCGGCACTGGCCCTGTTCGGTGACGCCGGCCGGACCGGCGACGTCTACCGGGAACTGCGCACCCTTTGCGGACCGCGTGCGGTGGACCTCCTCAAGGAGTGCCAGAACGGCGCCCACGCCACGGGAGCGCAGATCGCCGACCCCCACCGCTTCGTGGACGACATCGAGATCATGGCGCAGAAGGTGCGCAAGCCGGGGGTGACTACGTGATGAGCACTCCCACCACCTCGGTCGAGGAGCTCCTGCTGACGGCAGATCAGCTGCTTGCCGCCCGTACGGGCGCCACGGCCGCCGGCCGGCACCGCGGAGCCTCCCTCGCTCTGCGGACCGCCCTGGAGCTCTCCATCGACCGCGTGCTCGACGCCGCGGTGCCAGGGCTCGCCGACACCACGATGCGGGCCAAGATGCTGTGCCTCCACTGCTACACCGCGGCGGAGACCGCTCGCCGCACCAACGCCGTCTGGTCGCACCTCTGTCTGGGATGCCACTACCACCAGTACGAGATCGGCCCCACGCACGACCAGGTTCGCGCCTGGCGGACGGAGGTCGGCGAGCTGGTCGGGACGTTGACCATCTGACTGTTTGTTACCAGCAGGTCTCTGATAGTTATTTCGACGGGGCCGGGCGTATGCCCGTCGCAGCGTCCTCCGGGGTGTTGCAAGGGGAGGGGATATGTACATGGGCACCACCACGCGCAACGAGATCATCGCCGTCGAGCAGAAGGCGGTGGACCGTGCCTACGACTGCTATGCCGCGCGGCTGGCCGAAATGACCGGGGGGTCGGTCGCCTCGGCCTCCGCGAGCGGCAAGGACAGTGTCGCCAACCGTCTCGCGGCCGAGGAGCGAGCCGCGGCGTACGGAGGCCTTGGCAACGCTTCGCTGGTCATCAGCCGCGTGGACGTGCAGGACGGCCCAGGTGGGGAGCCCGATACCTGGTACGTCGGCCGGCGTGCCGTTTCCGACGTGCAGACCCGCGATACCGTCGTCGTGGAGTGGACCAACGAGCTTGCGAAGAAGTGGCTCGACGCGCTGCCGGACGCTCCGGGGGAGGTGCTCCTGCGGCGGCGGCTGCACTGCAGGCAGCGCGTCGTCGAAGGCTATGCCGACGACATCTCCGTCACCGTCCCCGCCCGGCGGCCGACCGCGGACGACGCCGATCGGCAGTCCGCGGCGGCAGACTCCACCACCGACACACAGCGGCCTGACAAGGCGCGGCGGCCCGTCCGCACCCCCGCCGACGTCGCCCGTCTCCATCGCCAAGGGCCGCTGCAGCCCGACGACTTCCTCCTGCGTGAGCTTCAGCGCTCTCGCAGCGGCAGCATGCGGGACATCGTCGAGACCATCCGCCGTGACCAGATGGTTCTGGTCACCGGCTCGCCCTCGGACATCCTCGTGGTGCAGGGCGGCCCGGGTACCGGCAAGTCGGCGGTCGGTCTGCACCGCGTGACCTGGCTCGTCAACAACGGGCACTTCAAAGCCCAGGACGTCCTCGTCGTCGGCCCCCATCAGCGGTTCCTGGACTACGTGAGCCAGGTGCTGCCCACGCTCGGCACCCGGAACGTCAACGCCGTGCAGGTGACGCGCCTGTGGGACGGCGAGATCCTCGGCACCGACTCCCCCACGGCGCGGATGGTGAAGTCCGATGAACGCATGGCGGCCGTCCTGCGGCGGCGCGTCGAGATCGAGTGCCGTCCCGAGGCCGTCGACGAGTTCACCACCACCCCCTCCTACGAGGGGGCCAAGCCGGAGTTCACCGTGACCGTCGGCAGCACGACCCTGCGGATCCCGCGCTCCGAAATGCTTTCGCTCCTCGAAGACGTGCGCCAAGGCGACGGCTCCTACCGTGAGCGCCGCGACCGCTTCCGCGGCCTGCTCGTCGACCGCCTGCTGCGGGAACTCGTCGCCGTCGCCCCTCGCCGCAGCCGCGACGACACGATCCGCCGCGACCTGGAACGCAACCGTCAGGTCGAGCGCCTGATCGAACGTGTCTGGCCTTCGCCCGGCGCCAGGGAAGCCCTCCGCACCCTCTACGACTCGGAAGACCTCCTGCGCACCTGCGCCGAGGGCATTCTCGACGCCTCAGAGCAGGCCGCTGTGCACCGTCCTCGGGCCGACACGGCCGACGCCGACCTCTGGACGCTCGACGACCGGGTCTGCCTCGAAGAACTGCGGTATCTCATCACCGGGGAGACCCCGCAGCGGTACGGGCACATCGTGGTCGACGAGGCGCAGGACCTGACACCCATGCAGGCCCGCTCGCTGCGCCGGCGCTCCGCCGCGCAGGGCTCCATGACCATCCTCGGTGACCTCGCCCAAGCCACCGGCCCCCACACCCACACCGACTGGGACCGCCTCGGCACCCTCCTGTCCGACCACGGCGACTGGCGCGTGGCCGAGCTGAACACCAGCTACCGCGTGCCCGCCGAAATCATGGAGTTCGTCGCCCCCCTGGCCCGTACCGTCGCCCCCGCACTGCCGTTCCCGCAGGCCGTGCGCGCGGCGGGTGAGGACGCCGTACGGACGATCGTGACCGAGCCGTGGAAACTCCTCGACGACACCGTGGCCCAAGCCACCCGCCTCATCGGCACCAGCGACGGACACACCCTGCGCTCCGTGGCGGTCATCGTCCCCGACGACTCCGGCTGGCTCGACGAGATCAGCCGCCAGCTGGACCTGGCCGAGGGCATCACCGAGCAGGGACGCGAGGCGGTGTCCGTGCTGGCTGCCGCCCAGGCCAAGGGCATGGAGTACGACCATGTGCTCGTCGTCGAACCCGCCACCATCGCGGACCGCGGCCCGGCCGGACTGCGCCAGCTGTACGTCGCGCTCACCCGCAGCACCCAGAGCCTGACCGTCCTGCACACATCCCCGCTCCCGGAGGCCCTCACGAACACCGACGGCAGCAGTAACGAACAGGCACCTGCCGAAGGCGAACCAGGCATGGCAGACGCTGACGTCCCCGACATCGGTACGGACGTCCGAGTCCGCGTGACCGGCCGGGCACCCGGTGGCCGGTACAGGGTCAAGGCCCTGTCTCCCGCGATCGACGTCCCTCTGGTCCTGACCGTCCGCCACGGCTCGGTGCCCCCGCGTCCCGGCGACAAACTGGACTGCTGGGTGTTCGCCCACGAGACGAACCACTGCCTGCTCACCGCGGACCAGCGTGGCCGCCAGTCCATCTCCCCCACCATGGCGGATCGCTATGTGGCGGCGCTCGGCGTCTTCGACGACCTGACCAACGGTGACGGAACCGTTCCGGAGAACGCCCGTGATCGTCTGTCCGAGCTCAAGGGCATGGCCAACCGCGTCCTCCGCCGTGACCAGGCGGACTGGGTGGACGTGCGTCGTGTGCTCGGGTCCCCGGACAAGCACCGCCTCAGCCTCCTGCGCGACCTGGCGGCGCACACCAACCGCATGCTCAAGGACAACAACCTGGACCTGAACCGACTCCAGGCGGACCTGGCACGCGCCGACTGGGCCCAGGCCCTGCACGAAGCCCGAGAGGCGCTCCAGCGCCGGGTCGCGACGGGCGAACCCGAAACCGACGACGCACCCGCCACAACTGAGCAGCAGTCCGAGCAGAAGGAAACCGAGCCCGTGACCCCCACCGAAGACCTGCCCGCCACGCCCGCGTCAGCGCAGGGGTTTCTGAACTCGCTGGAGAGTGCGGCGACCGCCGACCGCACGTGCAGAAAGCACGAGGCGGTGCGGCATGCTCTCAAGGCCGCCCTGCTCTGGGAGGACCTGCAGCCGACCGACTCCCCGGTCGTCGACGTCAGCCGGATCGCGGACGACGGCCACTTCCTCTACGAGGTTCTCGGTGCCGGCCGCTCCACCTACGCCGACCTCCGCGCGGGAGCCACCCGCCTCCTGGAGATCAACCACACCCTGACCGCTCCTGCCGACCGCCTCTACTTGGTGCTCTCCGAACCGCCCGCCGAGGACTGGTCGGCCGACACCGTGTTGGGTGTCTTCGGGGTTCAGGTCCTGTGGCGCACCCCCGACAGTTGGGGCGGCCACGACGCGGAAACCGCCCTGGGCTCCGGAGAGGCGTAACCACTTTCGACAGAAGCGAGATTCTTCCGTGCCCGCTCGTGCGCTCCTTGGGTGCCCGAAGCGGAGCCAGAGCCCGATGGCCCGGAGAAGACCGGGCCGGAGTCCGTGCCGGATGATGCTTATCCGCTGGAGAGATTTCGGGGATCAACTCTCCGTCCGCTCACGCAAACGGCCCCGGACGAGGAGTCCGAGGCCGAATAGGAGCCCTCCCTGGGGGAGAAGCCCCAGGCCAGAGCGGTAACGCGTTGTGCCCCCGGCAGGATTCGAACCTGCGACACCCGCTTTAGGAGTTCGATCCGGGCCTGCTTCGGCTGCGACAGGCGATTGGTGGGACGGTCGGACGGAGTCGCTGGTGTACGCCCTCGTCCGGCGTCGTTGATGTCAGCCGTGGATGTCAGAAGTGTTCTGATCCGTAGCTCTTGCCGGGCCGGCCAGTGACGGCCATTCCGGCCGCTACCAGGCCCCGGAGGGACGCTACCGGACGGGGGCGATTGCGGTTGCGGTACCCGCCTGCTGTACCGCAGGATCCCAGTGGGGGTGACCATGGAACGGCATGTGCTGGAACAGCTGTTGGCCGGTGACGACGAGGTGTCCGTGGCTGCTCTGGCCGCCCTCCGCTGCGGAGCCACCTACCACGTGTGGGATACGGCGTATCCCGCAGCGCAGCATGCCGGGGTCTTTGCCATCCGACTTCGGCGCATGCGGCTGCACGGAGTCGAACCTCTTGGGCTGGAACGAATGGTGCGGCTTCTTAGAGAGCATGGCCAGCCGATGCGAGGAGGGATGATCGATTCTGTCGATCAGAGATGGACCTTCCTCTTCTACTTCACCGAAGACGGCAGCGCACTGGTGGCCTGCGCCCGCCTGCAACGGTGGGTCGAGCAATCACCGCTTTAGGAGCGAGGTTGGGCGGCTGCTGCTGTGACCTGCGCGTATCCGCAGTGCGACAAGTTCCGGCGTGCTCCCCGTCGTTGCCGCTGGCTCCCCGTGGTTCCCCGGTCGTTCTGGCACGACAGTGGCACGGTCCTGCGGTGGTGAGGCAGCCGACACTTGTCGCACCCCCCGCAGCCCCTGCCTCGGACGCACCCCGAGCGCCCTCACCCTGATAGCTGTCAGGGTCACGACGTCCCTGGTGCGGTCTACGGTTCGAGTCGTCGGTTACGACTACAGAGGAGATCACATGGGACTGAGAAAACGAGCGGCTGCGACGGTCGCGACGCTGATCGCCGCGTTCCTTCTTCCGCTGGCCGCGCAGGCACCGGCACAGGCCGCCGCCAGCGCGTGGACGCCGGGGATCTCCCCCCTGTACGACGGCGAGTGGGTGCAGCGGGACATACAAGGTGGTGACGATGCTGACAGGGCGCTCAAGATTTGCGCCTTGGCATCAGGGATCGCCTGTGTCTCGGTCGGTCAGGGCGACGGCAAGCAGAGCATCTTCCACCTGTACAGGTGCGGTACACGGTCGCTCTCGAACTTCATCGACGCGCTCTCTGTGCTCAACAACCAGACGGGCGGAGCCGAAGTCCGTTTCACGGGGCCCAACGTGGGTACGTACCGCGCCCCTGCCAACCCCAACGTCATCACCGTGTTCCCGAACGCGGCGACGTACGACTTCAACACCATGTCCGTCTGCTGAGGTCACACCGCACCGGGCACGCCGATCAGGGTGTCCGGGTCGTCGCCCCGTACGACTCCTGAGCTACTCGACGACTCTGACCCTGGTCTCCGTCGCCCCGAACGCCCACAGCGCGGCGCCGTCCTCCTTGTGGAGGCGGATGCCGCCGGTCTGGGTGCCGGCGGGGGCCGGGGCACTCGTGTGGTGCACTCTCCCACGCGATCAACGGAGCGACTTTGGCCGGGAGCTGCTTTGGGGGGGGGAGTGATCATGGCCCCGTAAGCTTCCGGCGAGTCGGGCAGTCTGTGGACCTGCCCGTTAAAGCACGACGTTGGGGCCATGATCTTCGAGGCTCCCCCCAAAGTGGCTGGCTAAAGTCGCGGAGTTGATCGCCTCAGCCCCCACGATCCCCCGACCACGGCCCGCATGCTCCAACGAAGCCCAAGCCGTCGCGCACCTGCTTGTGGAGCACAAAGCGTCTGTTGGGTCCGTGGCCGCACCTGGTGTGCGGGCCTGTGGGCAAATGCCGTCTTCCCCTCAGTAGCTGTTGTCTTTTCGGACTTGAGGACTGCGTTTCCGCTGGTCGGGCGTAGGGTCGGCGATTCCGTGGGAGTTG
>NZ_JAPWHT010000036.1:0-39241 GCF_027270795.1 Streptomyces sp. ActVer | reverse complement strand
TAGTCGAACTCGACGCCGATGTTCTCCACGTTGCGCGCGATCAGGTTGTCGTCGGTGTTGGAGATGATGGCGATCTCCGCACGTAAGGCGGGCGTTGGACGCACTGGCCACGGCCCGCTCGGCCGGCGTCCCCGAGCCGTACGCCCGGCTCGACGCCCTGGTGACCGTGATGTCGACGCTCCAGGACACGGAGTTGCTCTACACGGTGGGCCCGCACGGCCTGCGGCACGTCCAGGCGGGCGCCCGCGGGGTCCTGGAGGCGGGCAGTACGTCCACCGAGGCGGGCCGCGCGGCGCTGGCCGCCTTCGACGACGACCTCCACGCGCGCGCGTGGAGCCCCCGCGGAAGCAGCGGGCTGCTCGCGGGGGCCCTGTTCGTGGACTCGCTGCCGGCGACGGTCAGTTCACCGGTACTGGCCGCCTGACCATCGGTGCGGCGGCGGACCGGCTGTCCGTCGCCCACCGCACGGCAGGACCCATCGCGTACGAGGCCGCCAGCATCAGGCCCCCCAGGAGCAGCCACCCGGGCGTCCCCCACCCCACGAGCAGCGACGTCAGCACCAGCGGCCCCGCGGTCCGCGCCACCGTCACGCCCGTACCGAAGAAGCCCTGGTACTCGCCCACCCGGTCGGCGGGGGCGAGGTCGAACGACAGCTGCCAGGAACCCGCCGACTGCTGCATCTCGGCGACGACCTGGAGCACCGCGCCGACCGTCAGCACGCCCACCGCCACCCAGGGCGAGACCCCCGCCGACAGCGCGAACACCGCGCACGACGCCAGCATCACGAGCCCCGAACGCCGCACCGCGCGCGTGGCCGACGCCGGCCCCCGCACCCCGCGTGCCATCCGTACCTGGAAGAGCATCACCGCACCGGTGTTGAGCACGAACAGCGCGGACATCAGCCAGGTCGGCGCCTCGGTCCGCTCGGAGATCCACAGCGGGATGCCCAGGCTCAGCAGCGGCATACGCAGCAGCAGCACGGTGTTGAGCAGCGTCACCAGGGCGTACGGGCGATCGCGCAGTACTCCGAGGGCGTCACCGCGTCCCTTGTCGTCGGCCACGCGTGCGTGCACCGCCTTCACGACGGGCAGCCGCAGCAGCACCGCCGCGCACAGCAGGAAGCTCACCGCGTCCAGCGCGAACACCGCGAGGTAGGCCTCCCGCGTTCCCATGTGCAGCGCGAGTCCGCCGAGCCCCGCCCCCACCGCGAGACCGGCGTTGAGCGTCGACTGGAGGTGCGCCAGCAGCCCTGTCCGCTCCTCCCGGGACACCAGCCCTGCCAGCAGCGCCTGCCGGGCCGCCGCCAGCCCCGACTGCGCCGAGGCGTACACGCACGCCGCGAGCACGAACGGCACGAAGCCGCGTACGACGAGGAAGGACGCCACCGCGACGCTCGTCGCGAGCGCCAGCAGCACCGCCGTGCCGCGCGGCCCACGCCGGTCGGCGAGCCGCCCAAGGGGCACGCCCACCAGCGAACCGACCGCCCACGCGACCGTGAGTCCGAGCCCCACGCGCGCGGGGGCGAGCCCGACGACATGGGTGAAGTAGAGGGCGGACGTGACGTAGTAGGCACCGTCCCCGACGGAGTTGCTCAACTGGGCCAGGGCCAGAACGCGCTGCGGACCCGCGGGCGGGATCACGCGGCTCGTCTTCGCGGGGGCTCCGGCGGGTGCGACTCGGTTCGTCATGACTACGACGCTATGGGCTGAATGGAGCCCTCCACAGGTCCAATATTCACGCACTTTCTTGGCCCAATTTGCTCCGTCTCAAGGCCCCCGCTCAAGGTCTCGGACCGCCCCTCAGGCCCCCTCCAGCACCCGCCCCAACACCTCCAACGCCTCCGGATAGACCCGCTCCCGAGGCGTGCCGTACCCGACCACGAGCCCCTGCGGCCGGCCGGCGTCCGCCGTGTGCCAATGCTCGCCGAGGTGCCCCACGGCGAGCCCTTCCTCCGCGGCCCGCGCCAGCACCGCGGCCTCGTCGCTCACGTCGATCAGCGCGTGCAGCCCCGCCGCGATGCCCCGTACCCCGCGCCGCGTTCCCACCCGGTCCAGCAACTGGTCCCGTCGCCTCCGGTACCGCAGGCGGCACGCGCGTACGTGCCGGTCGTAGGCGTGGCTGGTGATCATTTCGGCGAGGGCAAGCTGGCCGATGGACTCCGTGTGGTGGTCGGTGTGCAGCTTGGCGTCGGCGATCGCGTCCACCAGGTGCGGCGGCAGCACCATCCAGCCGAGCCGCAGCGCGGGCCCGAGCGTCTTGGACGCCGTCCCCAGGTAGGCGACATGGCCGGGTGCCATCCCCTGGAGGGCGCCCACGGGCTGCCGGTCGTAGCGGAACTCCCCGTCGTAGTCGTCCTCGACGATCAGCCCTCCACGCGCGCGTGCCCAGTCGGTGAGCGCACGCCGCCGCTCCGGGTGCAGGGTCACCCCGGTCGGGTACTGGTGCGCGGGCGTGAGGACGACGGCCGCCGCGTCGTCCAGCCCCCGTACCGAGGCGCCCCGTTCATCGACCCCCACAGGGGTGACGGTTCCGCCGTTGTGCCGCACCACGTCCCGGTGGAAGGGGAGGCCGGGGTCCTCCATGGCGATCACACCGGCGTCCAGCACGCGGGTGAGGAGCGCGAGCCCCTGCACGTACCCGGAGGTGACGACGATCCGCTCGGGCGGCGCGATCACCCCGCGCGCCCGCCCCAGGTACCCCGACAAAGCCGTCCGCAGCTCGATCCGGCCGCGCGGGTCCCCGTAGTCGTAAGCCAGGGAGGGCGCGCTCGCGATGGCCCGGCGCAGCGCGCGCAGCCAGGCCGCCGCCGGGAACGTACCGACGTCGGGGCTGCCGGGCCGCAGATCGAAACGGGGTGCACGCGCGCGCGTGGTCGCCTCCGGCGCGTCCGCGGCCGGAGAGGGCAGCGGGGCGACCTGTGTGCCGGACCCCTGCCGCGCGGTCAGATACCCCTCGGCGATCAGCTGGTCGTACGCCGACTTGGCCGTCCCGCGCGAGATCCCGAGCTCGGCCGCGAGCCGGCGCGTCGCGGGCAACCGTGTCCCGGGCGCCAGCCGCCCGTCCCGTACGGCATCGCGCAACGCCCGTTCGAGCCCGGCCCGGCGCCCGTCCGCGGCGTCGGGTTCGAGGTGCAGATCCACACCGACGCCGGACCAGAACGCGTCCACAGGCAAGTCCCCCTCGGTGAAACGCGTCCCTTCTTCAGGGGCGCGGGGCCGTGACATTGTGCGGCTGCGCCGCGGGGCCCGAGCGATCACCGGCCGCCGGAGCGCGACCGGCCACCGACCGCGCGCAGACGTATGGCCGGGCACCACACTGGTACCCGGCCATTGATGTCATGTCAGCCCATGTCGTGTCAGCCCTTGAGAGATGCCATCCACGCCTCGACCTCGTCCGACCGGCGAGGCAGCCCGGCGGACAGGTTCCGGTTCCCGTCCTCCGTGACGAGGATGTCGTCCTCGATGCGGACGCCGATGCCCCGGTACTCCTCGGGCACGGTCAAGTCGTCCGCCTGGAAGTACAGGCCAGGCTCGACGGTCAGGCACATGCCCGGCTCCAGCGTGCCGTCCACGTACGTCTCCGTCCGCGCTGCCGCACAGTCGTGGACGTCCATGCCGAGCATGTGACCGGTGCCGTGCAGCGTCCAGCGACGCTGCAGCCCCAGCTCCAGAACGCGCTCCACGGGGCCCTCGACGAGCCCCCACTCGACCAGCTTCTGGGCCAGCACCCGCTGCGAGGCGTCGTGGAAGTCGCGGTACTTGCCGCCCGGCTGCACGGCCGCGATACCGGCCTCCTGGGCCTCGTACACGGCGTCGTAGATCTTCTTCTGGATCTCGCTGTACGTGCCGTTGATCGGCAGCGTGCGCGTGACGTCGGCGGTGTAGAGCGTGTGGGTCTCCACGCCCGCGTCGAGCAGGAGCAGGTCGCCGGAGCGCACGGGGCCGTCGTTGCGCACCCAGTGCAGCGTGCACGCGTGCGGCCCGGCGGCGCAGATGGAGCCGTACCCGACGTCGTTGCCCTCGACCCGCGCGCGCAGGAAGAACGTGCCCTCGATGTAGCGCTCGGACGTGGCCTCCGCCTTGTCGAGGACCTTCACCACGTCCTCGAAACCGCGGACCGTCGAGTCGACGGCCTTCTGCAGCTCGCCGGCCTCGAACTCGTCCTTGACCAGCCGCGCCTCGGAGAGGAAGACGCGCAGCTCCTCGTCGCGCTCGGCGGTCACCTTGTCGGTGAGAGCCGCCTCGACGCCGGCGTCGTAGCCGCGCACGACCCGCACCGGGCCGGTCGCCTCGCGCAGCGCGTCGGCGAGTTCACGGACATCGGAGGCCGGGATGCCGTGCAGCTGCTCGGCCTCGGTCAGGGAGTGGCGGCGGCCGACCCACAGCTCGCCCTGGCCGGAGAGCCAGAACTCGCCGTTCTCGCGGTCGGAGCGCGGCAGCAGGTAGATCGTGGCCTTGTGGCCGCCCGACGTCGGCTCCAGGACCAGCACGCCGTCCTCGGTCAGGTTGCCGGTCAGGTACGCGTACTCGACAGAGGCACGGAAGGGGTACTCCGTGTCGTTCGAGCGGGTCTTCAGGTTGCCCGCCGGGATCACCAGGCGCTCGCCCGGGAAGCGCGCGGAGAGCGCGGCACGACGGGCGGCGGTGTACGCGGCCTGCGGGATCGGCTCAAGGCCGTGCAGCTCGGTGTCGGCCCAGCCGGACTTCATGCTCTCGGCAAGCTCGTCGGACACGCCCGGGTACAGGCCGTTCTTGCGCTGCTTGAGCGGCTTCTCTTCTTCCGCCTGGTCGGCGTCATCGTCAAGCACAGCTTCCGGGGTCTCCGGGTTGAGCGCCTCCGACACGGTCTGCCTCCTCGATACGACTCTGGACGCCCTCCATCGTACGGTCGTACGGAAGGACGCCCAGGGCCGGAAGACCGGTGACGCGGGGCTCGCCCGAAGGGGCGGGACTCTCACTCGAAGCGTGCCGCCAGGAGCACCACGTCCTCGTCGCTGTCGGCGACGTCGAGTCCGTCCGGCAGCACACTCCGGAGGACGTGATCGGCGACCGCGCCCGGGTCGGCGCGCAGCGCCCTGGGCACGGACGCGGCGGCCGCGTGCAGCCGCGAGAAGGCACGGTCCATGGGGTCGCCGGTGCGGTGCAGCAGCCCGTCCGTGTAGAGCAGAACCGTCTCTCCGGCCTCGGCCTGGAACTCCACGCTGGGCGCCTCCCAGCAGGCGAGCATCCCCAGGGGCGCCGACAGGGACGTCTCCACGTACTCCGTGCGCCGCTCGCCGATCACCAGCGGCGGGCTGTGCCCGGCCCCGGCGAGCGTGATCTTGCGCAGCGCGGGCTCGCAGTACGCGAACAGGGCGGTGGCGGAACGGGCGGGCTCGGTCAGCCGCAGCAGCAGTTCGAGGTCGGACAGGACGGCGACCGGATCCTCGCCCTCCATCACCGCGTACGCCCTCAGGGAGGCCCTCAGCCGGCCCATCGCGGCGACCGCGCTGGGCCCCGATCCGGTGACGGACCCGACCGCGAGGCCGAGCGCGGCGTCGGGCAGCGGCAGCGCGTCGTACCAGTCGCCGCCGCCGTGCGGCCCCGTGCGGTGCCGGGCGGCGAGCTGGAAGCCGGAGACCCGGGGCAGCCGCGAGGGGAGCAGTTCCTCGGAGATGGTCGCCATGCACGCGCGCGTGCGGTCCAGTTCCACCAGCCGGGCCAGGTGCTCGGCCGCGTAGCGCGCGTACAGGCCCACCAGGTGCCGCTGGCGCTCGACGGGCTCGGCGGGCTCGTCGTACAGCCATACGGCTGCGCCCAGTCGGCCCGCCTCCTCCGTGGACAGCGGGAGCGCGTAGCTCGCGGCGTAGCCGAGGCGGGCGGCGACCTCGCGGTGACGCGGGTCGAGGCCGTCCTCGGAGAGGAGGTCGGGCTGGGCGATCTCGCCCTCGCCCCCGGGGAGTCCGTCGAGGATCCTGCCGTACGACATGGCGCTGCGCGGGACGGTCTCGATGTGGCCGAGATCGGCGCGGGCGAGACCGAGGCCGATGGTGGTGTCGGGGCCGAGTCCGTCGCCCGGTTCCAGGACCACGAGGCCGCGCCGGGCGCCCACGAGGGCCGCTCCGGCGCGCAGCAGCTCCTGCAGCGCGTCCGGCAGTGCGGCGGTGCGCGCCAGGCGCTCGGTCAGTTCGTGCAGAGTGGTGAGATCAGAGACCCAACCTGCGAGTCTGTCCTGGAGAACGGCTCCGGGGGCGTGTGGAGAAGTGGTCGAAGAGGTACCCGGGGCGGCAGGCGCGGGCGCGACAGTGTGTGTGGGCGATGGAACCGTTGAATCGATTCCGGCCACTTTCGGGAGGTGAGGGGCGTTCATGGCGTCCGGCTTTCCGACCGGTGCGTATTGCTCAATAGCATCGCAAACCCCCATGTCATTCTGCGCCGCTGGCAGTGTCTCCACATGTACACGCACTCGTGAGGGGATGTCCAGCATTGTCCTGCCGGGATTCCTGGTGTCCGTGGGACCGTTGCGGAATTGCAAAGTTGGCTTAAAACTGACTCGAGTCTCGGTGTATTGAGGTCGACTGGCCTTGTTCGACGGAGCGTCACAGCGGTCGTGATGGGTACGTACTCGGTGAAGGCCAGGGGTGGTTGGGATCGTCCCGGAACCTGGCGACGGACCCGGGCGTCTTAACCACCGACGACCGTGCCCCATCCTCCCGTGGCGGAGGCGGCGAGAAATACGCGCGACGGCAAACGCCAGGCGCCGCCACCCCACGCCATGCCCGTGCTTTTGCCAGACGCAGTATGGACGCGGACGCAGCCCAACGCTCGGCCCATAGGGGTTCCCCTTGTCTCGGACGGGGGTGTGATGCGCCAGTAGGTACGCACAGTGAAGTGATCGACACATGGTGTGATGTGGTCCTCGGTGTTGCCAGGCGTGCAACGGAAAGGAACGAGCGCTCATGCGCGAGATCCTCGGAAGGCGACGCAGGCTCCTGTCCAAGCGAAACGGCGGACAGCCTGAGATGCTCGGCGCGGCCCTGACCTTCGCGACCGCATGGCAGTGGCCCGTACTCCCGGGAGTGGCGGCGGACCCGCAGGGGCGGGCCCGATGCGCGTGCCCCGACCCGGAATGCACAGTGCCCGGTGCCCATCCCTTCGACCCCGGCCTTCTTGCGGCCACCACCGATGAGCGGATGGTGCGCTGGTGGTGGACGAACCGTCCTGCGGCGCCGATCATCCTGGCCACCGGGGACAAGGCCCCCTGCGCGGTGAGCCTGCCGGCGCTCGCCGCGTCCCGCGCGCTCCTCGCGCTCGACCACATGGGGATGCGCCTCGGCCCCGTGATCGCGACCCCGACGCGCTGGGCGCTGCTCGTGAAGCCGTACTCCCTGGAGCAGCTCGGCGAGTTGCTCTACGCCCAGGACCACGTTCCGGGCTCGCTGCGGTTCCACGGAGAGGGCGGCTATGTGGCGCTGCCCCCGTCCGAGACCGGCCAGGGCCAGCTGCGCTGGGAGCGGGCTCCGCTGCCCGGTTCGGCCGCCCCCTGGGTGCCCGATGTCGAGGCGGTCGTGGACGCCGTGGTGGAGGCCCTCACCCGTACGGGTGTGAGCGCCCCCGAGTTGTAGGGAAACCGGGCGCGCGGCGAGCCGCGCGCCCGCCCTCGCTCGTTATGTTCCTTTCATGCTGCGTCACTCCCGGGGACGACGAGCCCCAGGCCCTCGAAGAGTCCGCCCGATCGCGCTGGCGGGCGTGGTAGCGCTCATGGCCGCGCTGCCACTGGCCGTGGCCTCCGCGGGGCCTGTGGGTGACGTGGACTCGGCGGTCACGCGGACCTCCGACGACGGCTCACGCGCCTCCGACGACTCCGTACGTGCCTCGGGCGCGCGTGTTTCCGACGACGCGCCTGCCGCTGCCGGTCGCGCCGGCGCACAGGCACCCGAGCCCCGTTCCGCGCCCTCCGAGAGCCCCCTGACGCTCGGCCTGGGCCTCGCCACCGCCGCCCGCTGCGGTCCCGAACTTGCCTCCCCCGACGGCATCGAGGCACAGACCTGCGTGCTGACCCAGGGGCAGGACACCTGGGCGCGTACGTACTACCGCAACGCGACCGGCGACGATCTCACGTCCGTACTGACCCTCATGGGGCCCGCGGACCGCACCGTACGGATGCACTGCGCCGTGGGCGCGGACGACGAGCCGGGGGTGTGCGAGACACCGCGGGAGCGCACGGCGGGGGACGCGGGTGCGTACACGGCGGTGGTGGAGTTCGCGGAGGGGGCCGAGGGGCCGCTGTTGTTGCGCTCGGGGAGCAACTCGCCCGCACAGACTGCGCGTTGAGGCTTCCGCCGACAGGGGGCCCGAATCCGGGAATGAGAAGACCCGGTTGCTGGCGACGGGGGATGCACCAGCAACCGGGCTAATGGAACGGTAACAAGAGATCGGCGGTTCGCAAATTCGATCTCGGCTATTCGGACACCGACTTCCCTGCCGCAACGGGGAGTTGTGACAGGAGTCACCAGGTCGACGACCCTGTCGTCCGACTGGCCGGTCGGCCAGTCCCACCTGGGTGTCGGCTGTGTCTCAGCTGAGCGTGACCTGCCGGTTGGTGAGACCGCCGCGCGCCCGGCGCTCGTCCGCGGTCAGCGGCGCGTCCGAGGCCAGCGCGCCGGCGAGCCGCTCGGCGAACTCGGCGGCCGGCTTCTCGACATCCTCCGCCGTGACGCCCGTCGGCAGGTCCCAGACCGGCACCGTGAGGCCGTGGGCACGGAAGGAGCCCACGAGGCGGGTGCCGTCCCCGAGGCTCGACCGGCCCGCGGCGTGCAGCCGGGCGAGCGCGTCCAGAAGCTGCTCCTCCGGGTGCGGCATGACCCAGCGCAGGTGGTTCTTGTCGGGCGTCTCGCACCAGTACGCGGCGTCGACACCCGCGAGCTTCACGGTCGGGATGGCGGCGGCGTTGGCCCGCTCCAGGGAGGCGGTCACCTCCGTGGTCGCGTTCTGAGCATCCGGAACCCAGAATTCGAACCCCGGGTGCACAACTGGCTCGAACGCGCCTTCGGGATCGAGGAGGTCCTGCAGCCGCGGTCCGTCGGCCGGGGCGCGGCGGCCCTGGACCGGGGTGCCGGGCTCCGAGGTGAGCGCGCGCTGGAGGGTGTCGGCCAGGTCGCGGCTGATGTCACCGGACGCGGTGTCGTTCTGCAGGCCGATCAGGACCGAGCCGTCTTCGCGGCGCAGCGCGGGCCACGCCATCGGCAGCACCGTCGCGAGTGTGACCGACGGGACGCCCTCCGGGAGCGCCTCCTTCAGATTCAGCTCGACGGTGGCCGCGGGCACCAGCTCGCGCAGCGCGATCCAGTCGGCCTCGCCGGCCAGCGCTTCGAAGGGGCGGTGCACCAGCTCGGTCACGGCGTGCGCGGCGGCCCGTCCGTGACAGGCCTTGTATCGGCGGCCGCTGTTGCATGGGCAGGGCTCGCGCGCCCCGACGACCGGGATCTCTCCATCCGTCAGCTGAGGCTGCTTGGCCTTCGTCTGGGGTCGCTTCTTGGCCATCGTGGATGTCTCCCGGTTACGGCTCGACTCGTACGGGCGCGAGCCTAGCCGCTCGTACGGGGAGTCACGGGACCCTGTGGACAACGTGCCGAGTCGTCCCGGAAGCGGTGATTCGGTTCGTCCTTGAACCAGTGCTTCCGTCTGCTTCGGGTTGCTTCGGACCGGGTCGTCCTGGGTTCGGGCCGTCGCGGGAGTTGGTGGATTCTCGACTCGGGCCGCTGTCGGTTCAGGGGCCCCGGCTCGGGTCGTTCTCAGTCCAGGCTGTCGAAGGCGTTCCCGAAGTCGAGGTCGGGTATCGCGGACACCGACGGGGCCGTGACCCGCGCGGCGAAGTCGTCGCGGCGGTGTCCGGCGTGTGCGTCCTTGTGCACGACCACCCACACCGTGACCTCACCGCGGGCGTCGTCCCGGACGCCCCAGTCGTCGGCCAGCGCCGTGATGATGTTGAGCCCGCGGCCGCCGCGGGCGGTGACCGAGGGTGTGGCCGGAACCGGACGGGTCGGACCACCGCCGTCCGTCACCTCGACGGTGAGCCTGCCGGTCGGTTCGACGCGCCACGCGGCCCGGACGTCGCCGTCCCCCGCCAGTGCGTCACCCAACGGCCTGCCGTGTCGGCAGGCGTTGCTCAATAGTTCGGAAAGGATCAATACGGCATCGTCGATGACCGTTTCCGCCACACCGCCGGTGCGCAGCTGAGCCCGCATCCGGTGTCTTGCTTCCCCCACGCCCGCAGGGCCATGGGGTACGGCCATGCTCGACGACGTGGGCACCTCCTGTGCCACCACCAACGCCACCCCCGAGACCTCCTTCGCCCCACGCCACGGTGTGAATGCCCCTCTGGACTGGACCGGAAACCGGCCAATGCACGTGCAGTGACGCACTCGTAACGATCGAATACGGATCGAACGCGCCGGAGCACTCCCTGTAACCGTGTGGCCGGAATTCGACGGTGTGGCCGAGGCGTGGGGGGTAGCCGCGGGAGGGCCCCCGAAGGGCCCCAGGTCAGCGGCCCAGCTGGTGGAGCACCGCGCGCGGGCGGTTGGTGATGATGGCGTCGACGCCCAGCTCGACACAGAGATCGACGTCCTCGGGCTCGTTCACCGTCCATACGTGAACGTGATGTCCGGCACGCTTCAGGCGCTCGATGTACGCCGGGTGATTGCGGACGATGCGCATCGAGGGACCCGCGATCCGCACACCCGCGGGCAGCCGTCCGTCGCGCAGCCGGGGCGAGACGAACTGCATGAGGTAGACCGTCGGCAGGGTCGGGGACGCGGCGCGGACGCGGTGGAGCGAGCGCGCCGAGAAACTCATGACGCGTACGGGCGACTCGGCGGCCGAGGACGGGGCGTCCAGGCCGAAGCGCTTCAGCAGTACGAGCAGGCGCTCCTCGACCTGGCCCGCCCAGCGCGTGGGGTGCTTCGTCTCGATGGCGAGCTGTACGGGGCGGCCGGCGTCGGCGACGAGTTCGAGCAGCCGCTCCAGGGTGAGGACGGACTGCTGCTCCCAGGACGGGGGGCGCTGCTGTTCCCAGTCGGGCGCTTCGTCGCGGTTCTTCCAGGAGCCGAAGTCCAGGGTGGCGAGGTCGGCGAGTTCCAGGGCTGAGACGGCGCCGCGGCCGTTGGAGGTGCGGTTGACGCGGCGGTCGTGGACGCAGACGAGATGTCCGTCCGCGGTCAGCCGTACATCGCACTCCAGGGCGTCCGCCCCGTCCTCGATCGCCTTCTCGTACGCGGCCAGGGTGTGCTCCGGGGCCTCTTCGGAGGCCCCGCGGTGGGCGACGACCTGGTTCAGGTGCTGTCGTGCGTGGGTCACCGCGTCATGGTGCCATCGCGAGTGGGTAGGCGTGAGAGCGGTGACGCGGTGCATGCGATGGTTTTGTCGGACCTGCCCGATATAAATGAAGATCCCGGAGTCACAGGCACCGCTTATGGTGCCCTGACGGCCCATGGGAAAAGCTGACGGCATACAAAAGCACATGCACAGCTGAATCACGCCGGTTCCTGAACACACGCGGGTGGAGTCATGAACACGCGTGAGTGATCGTGACCGAGTGCGACCTGACTGAACAGCCGTGGATCGAGAGGAAGAGCTGTGAGCACCGAGAACGAGGGCACTGCGGTACCCCCGGCCCCGTCTGCACCTCCCGTGCCGGTGGACACTCCTGCTGCTTCTGTGCCGCCGGAGCAGGGGGTGTCGCCGGGACCGGATCCCGTAGACCCCCATCGGGGCATGGCTCCGGTCCAGGGACCGGCCCACCCCCAGGAGCCGGGCGTTCCCCAGGAAGGCGCGCCGACGGCCACGTTGCCCCCGGTTCCCTCCGGGGCGCCCGAGGCCGCGGGCCCGGCACCGGAAGCGGGCGCCTGGCCGCCTCCGCCGCCGGCCACACCGTCGTACGCGAGCGGGGGCGAGGGCGGTTCGGGCGATGTCTGGGGCTCCTCGTACCAACAGCCGGCGCCCAAGCCCAAGTCGGGCGGGCGCGGCGGTCTGGTCGCCGCGGTCCTGGTGGCCGCGCTGGTCGCGGGCGGCGTGGGCGGTGGCATCGGCTACTGGGCGGCCGACCGGAACGACGACTCCACGGGCTCCACGACGGTTGCCGCCTCCCAGAGCGGCGGCGACCTCAAGCGTGACCCGGGCACGGTCGCGACCGTGGCCGCCACTGCGCTGCCGAGCACGGTCACCATCGAGGCCGAGGGGAGCAACGGCGAGGGCGGCACGGGCACCGGCTTCGTCTTCGACACCCAGGGCCACATCCTCACCAACAACCATGTGGTGGCGCAGGCGGTCGACAGCGGCAAGCTCTCGGCGACCTTCTCGAACGGGAAGAAGTACGACGCCGAGGTGGTCGGCAACGCCCAGGGCTACGACGTCGCGGTCATCAAGCTCAAGAACGCACCGAGCGGCCTCAAGCCGCTGCGCCTGGGCAACTCCGACGAGATCGCCGTCGGCGACTCGACGATCGCGATCGGCGCGCCCTTCGGCCTGTCGAACACGGTGACCACGGGCATCATCAGCGCCAAGAACCGCCCGGTGGCCTCCAGCGACGGCAGCGCCCAGAGCAAGGCCTCGTACATGAGCGCCCTGCAGACCGACGCATCGATCAACCCGGGCAACTCCGGCGGCCCGCTGCTGGACGCGAACGGCTCGGTCATCGGAATCAACTCCGCCATCCAGTCCTCCAGCGGCGGCGGCCTGGGCGGCACGAGCCAGTCCGGCTCCATCGGCCTGGGCTTCGCGATCCCGATCAACCAGGCGAAGACCGTCGCCCAGCAGCTCATCAAGACCGGCAAGCCCGTCTACCCGGTGATCGGCGCCTCGGTCTCCCTGGAGGAGGGCACGGGCGCGAAGATCACCGAGCAGGGCGCCAGCGGCTCGGACGCGGTCACGCCGAACGGCCCCGCCGCCAAGGCCGGCCTCAAGCCCGGCGACGTCATCACCAAGCTCGACGACCGGGTGATCGACAGCGGCCCCACCCTCATCGGCGAGATCTGGACCCACAAGCCCGGCGACACCGTCAAACTCACCTACACCCGCGACGGCAAGCAGCAGACGGCCGAAGTCACCCTGGGCCAGCGCGAGGGCGACAGCTGACCCGTTAGTCTTGTCCCCGCGCCGATCTCTCAGCGGCGCGGGGTGGGTTGCCCGAGCGGCCTAAGGGAACGGTCTTGAAAACCGTCGTCGCAGCGATGTGACCGTGGGTTCAAATCCCACACCCACCGCGCAGGTCAGAAGCGTGCAGGTCAGAAGGGGTGCCTCTCAGTGAGAGGCACCCCTTCTGTGTTCAGCGTGTCTCACCCTGAGTCGGGTTTGTCCCACCCTTGACCAGTGCGTGCGGCCAACCTGTGGCCAAACGGCAGGTGCCATAAGGCCTGGTCAGGCACCCTCGGCCAGTGCGGCATCAATCATCTGGTTCGACACCGTCTGTTGGCCGCGAAGGATCTTCGCGTAAAACCGCCACAGCACGGCCGGACTGTGACCGGCACGCCGCGCGACTTCCACAGGATCGACTCCCGCTTTGATCCACAGCGAGACCCCGGCATGCCGGAGCGAGTACGGGACGTCCGCGAGTGGCGTAGCTGCCTCCTCAGGAGTGAGCGCAGCCTTTCGGGCCTCTTGCCACAGCTCGGTGTATTCGTTGGACCCGATACGACCGCCACGGGGCGCACGGAAGAGCCGACCATCCTCCGCCGTACCGAACTGGTTCAGATGAGCCCGCAGCATCGCGACCAGCGTGGGCGGGATCGGCACGGGACGTGTGGCCTTACGCGCCCGCCGCTTCAACCCTCGTTCGTCGAACGAGCGGCCATCGTCGGTCCACCCCTTGCCGACTTCTGGTCGACTCTGCGTAAGTACCAGCTCCCCCCAACCCTCAGCAGGGAGTTTGCAGTTCCGCCTCATGAGCGAAGCCACTTCGGAGGGGCGCATCGCGGCGTAGTAGAGGCAGCCGAAGAACGCGTGCAGATGTGGGCCGCGCACGTCGGCATCCCGTACAGCGTCGATCAGCCGTCGCGTCTGCTGTGGGTCGGGCACGTACTGGAAGTCCACCTCATCCGTGGTGTCCGGCGCTGCCCAGTCGATTCGCCCGAGGGGGTTCGCAGGAAGTACCTCCCGCTCGACCGCGTATCGCATGGCGTTGCTGAAGACCATGCGCTTACGCCTCATGGTGTTGTCCGCCGCGCGCTTCCCGTCCAGCCGCTTGGACAGAGCAGTCAGGGCACGGCGGATGTTGTCCGACTCGGCTACGTCGATCACCTTCAACGAGGCGCCGGCCACCCAGTCCAGGGCACTGCGGATCTCGCGCGGAACGTCGTGATCGGCATCCTTCAGAGCCTGATGTTCCCCGTTGTCCCCGAGAGTGACCCTGAACGCCCATCCCTGGAGAGCACGGCGCAGGACGGCTGAGTCCGGTGCTCCACGGGAGGTGGAGACGAGCGCCACCGTCAGAGCAGTCAGGGCCTCTGCGATGCCAGCGCGATGCTTGGCGGACGCGTTGGGCCACTTCATAAGAGCGTACGCACAGGCGTGTTCGTACCAGGTCGGGGACGTTGCCTCCCGCAGCTCCGAGGCGGGAAGCCCCGTAGCCACGTCGAATGCCTCACCGGCGCCAACTGCCGTGACGAGCTTCGACCGGCGGGCATCCGCAAGTGTCTTCGTAGCGAAGGGCTCCTGGCAGACCTTGCCCGCCACGGTCCAACGCACCTGGAAGGGCGCCGACTTGCTGTCGCGGCGGCGGATACCCCAGATCCGCACGTTGTGGCTCTTCATTGATCACCTCATGACGGAGGGGACCGCCGGAAGCGGTCCCCTCAACGGGCGTTCGGATGATGTGGCGTTGATTCAGGCTGCGCGCTGGCCGCAGCTCTCCCACCACGCGTCCAAGTCGGCGCGGTTCACACGGATCTCGCCGTTGGGGAGCTTCTGGAGGCGGGGTGCCTGGCCACGGGCGCGCATGCGATAGAACGCGGCGCGGCTCATGCGGATCTCTGCGAGGACTTCACTGAGCTTGAGCTTCTGGGGGCGGGCCACGGCATGACTCCTTGGAGTGAGGAGAAGGCGAGTGTGGTTGGAATCACATTGCTCTGAGTCGTGACTCATCGCGACTCAGAGCGGGTTGGCGGGTGCTTGAGTCGCGATGAGTCACGACTCAGGCAGATGTGGTTCGCGCTGGTTGAGGGTGATTCCGCTGTAGGTGGCCACCTGTTGCCCGTAGGCGTCGCGGGGGCGGGTGCGGTTGAGCTGGGGGACCACGGAGAGCAGGTTGCGGCCGAACACCTGCTTGGTGCCGGGGCGGACGCCGTTGTCCTCGGCCCAGTCGCGCCAGACCGTCCACAGCGTGTCCACGGGCACGCTGCACGTGGGTCCGGTCGCGCAGCGTTCGCGGACGAACGCGCTGGTGGGCGAGGCGGTGTCCTGCATGGTGGTGACCGCTTCACGGCTGGACTTCGGTTCCGTGATCCGCCCCGTTTGCTGGAGTCGAGCGAGACCTTCCAACGCCCAGTTGAGGATGCCGGGCATCTCCGCCGTGAGCTTGTCCATCAGAGTGGGATCTTCCTTGCCCAGCCACGACACGGTCATGTTGAGCAGCACGAACCGTTTGGCGATGACGCCGGAGGAGTCACCGAAGTGCGGCAGCTCGTTGGACAGGATCATCAGCCGGGTGGGCAGCTTGCCGGTCCATACGGCGCGGTACTTGCGGTCCACGTCGATCGTGTCTTCACCAGAGATCGTCAGGAGCCGTTCAACGACCTGGCTGTTGTTGCTGTTGCCGTCGAGCCGGGCGTCGGAGATGACGGCGAGCGGCTTGCCGACGAGGGTGGACAGACCGAAGTTCGTGCCGAGTCCGGCGAGGGTGGGACCTGCGAGGTTCTCCTTGCCGACCAGCTCTTTCAGGACCCGGGCGATGGTGCCTTTGCCGGACCGTGTGGGGCCGACCATGAGCAGGATCTTCTGCTGGTCGGTACGGCCCGACAGGACATAGCCGAACCATTCCTGTACTGCGTGGATGGCGTCGGGGTCGTCGGGCCACAACTGCGTCAGGAAGCGTTCCCACGTCGGTGCGACGGCGGTGGGGTCGTAGGTGAAGGGGACGGAGACCAGGTTGAAGAAGCCGGGGCTGTGTGGCAGGAGCGCGCGGTCACGAATCCTGAGCAGGCCGTTCTCACACGCCACGATCGGGCTTGCGTCCTGCTCGTCGGCGTCCTGGTTGTCGAGCCATGCGGGGGCGTCCAGGTCGGTGGGCAGGAGCGTGATGGACCCGAGCGCGTCCAGGAGGTTGCTGATCTTCTGCTTGGTCGGTGCCCAGTCGCGTTCTTCGGTCTCTCCGTCCTTGGCGGGCACCCGGTAGACGGAGTGCTCAAGACGCTCGTACATCGCGGCGCGCACCTGTGCTTCGTCGAACTCGCGCCAGCAGGAGCCGTTCCAGCGCATCCAGGACGCGCGCCAGCGCCGGTAGGCGAGTTGTCCGCCCTCGGTCTGCCAGTCGGGCAGCAGGCGACGGGCAACGGCCATGGGGTGGGACGGTGCGGGGAGTTCCTCGGTCTCGGGGGCAGGTTGGTCCGTCATGCGGCGGCCCTCCCTTCCTGAGTGGTGCGGAGCGGGCATGCGTCGCGGTGGTCGGTGTGCTCGGTGATCAGGGCCAGGACGCGCCGGCGACCGAGCGCCCTGCGGTCCCACCCGCACGCGCACCGTGAGGAGGCGGTGGGGGTGGCTCCGTACGGGGCGCAGATGGTCAGCCACGCGATGGGGTACCGGCCGTCTCCGACCTGCGGGTCAGGGAGAACGGCAGTGGGGACGCCTTCGGCGACGCCCTTCGGGTCGCCTACGGCCGTCCGGGGTCCGGCAGGTTCGGCGACCTGCGGTCCGGTGGGGTGTCGGGTGGGGCTCTTAGAGGGGGCAGGGGTGGTCATGCGGACCTGCCCCGGGGCGAGTTGTGGGTGATGGACCAGTCCAGCGCGCGGCGGATCACGTCGTCGTAGTAGCGCTGTGGCTGTGTGGCGTTGGCCCCCGCCGCTCCTCTAAGAGCCTGCTCGACCACGGGTCGGGTGAGGTCGCCGGACGCGATGAACCGTCCCAGAGCCCGTGCGGCCCTGAGCAGCGTGGCGTTGCGGGTGCCGTCCGAGGCGGTGGCCACGTTCCGCACTTCATTGGTGAGCGCTACATCCGCGTATCGGCTAGATTGCCCCGCTACGACCCCTGTAGGGGCCTGTGCGGGCTTGGGGGCGGGTTGAAGGATGCTCAGCAGCCATGCGGGCACCGGGGCCGCCACAGGGGCGCCTACGGCTTTGTAGGGTCCGGCGGGGGTGGTGCTGCCCGCCGCGACGACGTACCCGCCGCAAGCACGGGTGTCGACCAATGGAGCAAGCGTGCCTGCCGTGTTGGTCAGCCGCACGCCGTCCGGCGCGGTGAAGTACAGGTGCGCCCCGCCGCTCGCGGTCCGGGTCCGGTAGGTGTCGGGGACGGCGTGGCCGGTGCGCTCGCAGAGCGCCTCAAAGGTCGTCACGCCGTCAGGCGTGCCCTCACTGCCCTTGTCGTCGCTCTTGTCCTTGGGCATGTCCAGGTCCACGACGATCAGCCGTGACGGACCGGTGGCGATACCGATGTTGAACGCCCCGTGCGACCACGCCGCACGGATACGCTCCGGGTCGGTCGTGGCGCGCTGCTCCCACTTGGCGTGGCCGCTCGCGCAGGGGCCGGTGCGGGGGCACGACGTTTCGCCGTGGAGGGCGGGCCGCTTGCTGCCGACCCGGAGCGGGAAGACGTGCCAACCGCGCTCCGCAGCACTCAGGGCGGCGTTCAGGAGATGGGTGTTCATGCGGCGGCCTCCCATTCGAGGCGTGCGGGGAGGTGGGCCCCGAGGAGCAGGCCGTAGGCGTGGCGGGCCTGTCGGGGCACCACGCCGTTGCCGAGAATCTTGAGCTGTTCCTTGCGGGGGATGCCGGGCACGGCGGTGACCCAGCCGGCGGGCAGGCCCATGAGCCACTCCGCGAACGCCGGGGACAGACGGCGGTTGCCGCGGGTACCGGGCTCGGTCGGGCAGGGTGCCGCCCGTCCGGTGATGCGTTCCCACCGGCGGATGGCCGGGCCGTAGTCGGTGCCGTCCGTGGACACCCACCGCGCGTCGAGCCGTACGGCTTGGCCGGGCAGGTAGTAACGCCCGGAGGTGTCGCGCTGGTTGGGTCCGCCGTGCGGTCCATCCGACGCTTTGGGGGTGGGCAGCAGGGTCAAGCGTCCGGCGGTGCGGGCAGCCTCGTGACTGCCGTGCGGAGGTTCAGTCCGCCCTTGCGGTTGGGGCTGGTGCCGGGTCCACCGGTACCGTCCGCCGTGGTCGGGGTCGGCATCAGCGGGATGGGCAACTGCGAACCAGCGGTCCCGCGGGTGCGGGGCGCCGACTTCGGCGTCACCAGCTCGTAGACATGTCCACCACGCGTCATACCCGAGCGCGGCCAGGTCTGCGGCGACGACGTCCAGGCCCCGCCCCCGCGAGCGGATCGCCGCCACATTTTCCAGGAAGACGATGCGCGGTCGAAGGACGCCCACAGCCTGAGCGACGTTTTTCCAGACCCGAGACCACTGCCCATTGATTCCGTCCCTTCGTCCAGCGTTCGAGATGTTGCGGCAGGGGAAACCCGCGGCGACCACGTCCGGCCGGTGCAGCTCCCGGACCTGGTCCCAGTTCACGGCGGTGATGTCCCCGAGGTTCGGCACCCCGGGGTGATGCGCGGCGAACACGGCTGCGGCGTACGGGTCGTTCTCGGCGAACGCGGCGACCTGGCCGCCGATACCCTCACGGATGGCGGTTTCGAGTCCGCCGTAGCCGGCGCACAGTGCGACGATCGTCGGTGGCGAGCCGGGGGCTCGCCGGATGTCGGTGGGTTGCGTCATGCTGGGAGGTCTCCAGTCCTGTTGAAGGTGCTGGTTGGACAAGGGCGGCCCCGGTTTCTTTGGCGAGAAGGTGGGGGCCGCCCTTGGCGTAGCTACTGGTCGTCGGTGGCGAGGCTGAGGGCGTACTGCCGGCGGACGTAGGCGCGCGGGTCGCAGGTCACGCCCGGCTGGTCGATGTCCATCAGGAACACGGCCGCCGCAACGGCGGTGTCGGTGACGTCACCGGGGGCGTCGGGCTCGTCCAGCAGCGCGATGCGGTCGAGCAGCGCGGCCTTGCGGAGGTAGAAGTCCCGGTCCAGCGCGGTGAAGCACTCCAGCGCGGCGAGGGTGCGGGCAGTCCAGCCGATCTCGTCGACGATGCTGGGGGCGTCGGCGTACGCCTGCTCTGCAGTCGGCCAGGTGCTAAGGGTCTTGAACATGGGGCTCCTGTCAGGCTGTTCAGCCGTGGAAGTGGTTGCGCTTGATGACGGCCTTGCGGATGTTGACCGTGGTCCCGCCGCGGTGGCCGCTCGCGCTGAAGATCTGGACGGCGATCCAGCCGCCGAAGATGACGGCGGCGAGGGTGATCAGTTGCGTGATGAACGCGGTCAGAGCGGCGATGAACGACGTGAGCAGCAGCAGTCCGCCGCATACGGCGAGGAACCCGACCCCGCCCAACGCGACGTTGACCGCGGTACGCGAGACGGCCGCCGGTTTGGCCGCGAGGGGTTCGGGCTGCACGGGGCTGATCGCGTAGCCGGTGACGACCCGCCCGTCGGGCAGGACGATGCTCGCCACGGACGGGACATGCCCCGGCTGGACGGGCATGAGCGGCGCGGTGTGCTGCACCGGGGCGAGGGGCGCGGGGTGGTGGACCGTGACGGCCGCCGCGTCACGGATGGCCGGGCGGTGCCAGTCGTAGGGCGTGGTGGGTTCGTTCATGTCCGGGTCTCCCTGTCTATCGGCCGGTGTCGGCGAGGGCGTCGGTGACGGCGGTGACGAGCTGGTTGACGGTGTCGCTCGCGTCGGTGGCGGCGAGGTAGAAGCCGAAGAGCGCGGCAATGACGGCCGCACCGGCACCGAGCGCCTTGAAGCGCAGCAGCGCGGCGAGCGCGGCGGCGAGCAGCAGCACGAGCGGGATGGTGATGACCACGGGTCCTCCGGGGGTCAGCGGGTGCCGGCGCGGTAGGTGCGCGCGGCGCGGTTGTAGATCCAGCGGCCGACGCGTATGCGCTTGCCGGTCGCCTTGCAGCGGCGGCAGTCACGGCCGCGCTTGAGACGCCCCTTGCGGTCGGTCTTGAAGTCGTGGCCCATGCCGCGGCACTTGCGGCAGTCGCCGAACGGGCTCAGCCAGCACTTACCGCCGTAACCGAACGTGACGACGAGTAGGCAGGCGATAGCGAGGAGGGGAAGGCTCATCAGAGGGCCTCTCAGGCGGGTTTTGAGGGTTTCCGCAGGTGGGCAGCTACTCGCTAGCTACCTGATCAGATGCCGTTTCGGTCGCTAGCGGGGTCGCTAACGCTAGCGACGCCTGCCGCTAGCGTTAGCGACCCCGGAGAGCTATCCGGCATCCCGCTTTTCGTTGCGCTGAGTAATCGCGGCGGCGAGATCTTCGCGCTTGATACCGCGCTTGTTGACCGTCTTGCCGTCGATGCGGCGGCCGATCTGCTCGGTGGCCACGCCGTACGGCTTGAGCGCTGCGGTGAGCGCTTCCGCCTTCGGCTTGGCCTCCAGCTCGGCCCATGCGCCGTAAATGTCGGGGCGCAGGTCGGCGAGGCGGTCAACGATGGTCTCCGACCACACCTTGGCCTCGCCCTTGCCGAGCACCTGCGCGACGTCGTCCAAGACCGTGGCGGACACCTCGGGTGCCGGTGCCTCGCCGGCCGCGTCGCCGGACAGCGTGCCCTCGGCCTCCCGCAGCGCGGCGGCTCGGGTCAGGATGCGCTCCGCGTCGCGGCCGTCGGCGAGGTAGGTGCGGACGATGCCGGAGTCGTCGGACATGCCCTTGAGCAGGCCCACGCCCTTGTGGGACTTGAGCAGCTTGGACGCGTCCAGACCCTCCGAGTACGAGCCCGCGCCAAGGATGGTGTCCGAGACCTGGTAGGCGCCGACCCGCAGCGCGAACCGCGCTTGGTGCTGGTCGCGCAGCTCTGAGGGGCACGCCTTGTCGTCCGGCTTCTGCGTGGACGTCATCACGGACACGCCGACCGCCGGCGCGACGCGGGCGAGGTAGACCAGCAGAGACAGGATCTCCTTGCCGTGCTCGGGGTGCTGCAAGTACTCCTGCACCTCATCCACCACGAACAGCGTGAGGGGCATGTTCAGCTTCTTGTCCCGGCTGATCTCCGGGGTGAGCTTGCCCTCGGGGCAGATGTGCAGCGGCAGTTCGGAGAGCCGGTGGTAGCGGTCTTCGACGTCTGCTTTCAACTCCCGCAGCGAGGTGAGCAGGTGCCCTACCGGGTCGATGCCGTTCTTCGGGACGATGCCGAACCCGATCCGGTGCGCGACCAGCGCGAACTTGCGCCAGTCCGGCGAGGCTTTCCCGTCGAACACGTACAGCCTGACGTACGGATCCAGGGCCGCGGCGAGCGCGATCGTCCGCGCGGAGAATGTCTTGCCCTGCCGAGGGACGGCGCCGACCAGCAGCGACAGCCACAGCATCGTGGCCATGACCGGGTTGCCGCGCTCGTCGACACCCCACGGGAAGGGCTTCCAGAAGTCGACCCGGGTTGCCCCGAGCAGCGGGGACTTGCCGGAGGGGACGGCGAGCGGGTCGCGGTCGGCGATCCAGTACGACACCCTGCGCTCGCTCGTCTCGTCCTTGTCGAGGAAGAGCTGAGTGGCAGCGATGTCCATGCCGGAGGCGACCTTGGTGTGAGCGTTGAGCGCGTCCTTGAAGGACTTGCCGTACGGCAGGTCCACGACCACGCGCCAGCCGTCGCCGTCACGGCCGATCGGCCGCGGGAACGCGATCGACTGATCCTTGCTGGTCAGGCCCGCCACCTCGTGCGCGCGGATGACGATGTCCGAGGACAGCTTGCGCTTGCGGAACGTCACCTTGGCCAGGTCGATCAGCGGCCGGTCCGCCGGCGCCCCGACCGCCCCGAGCGTCGTCGTCAGCGTCGCCACGGCCAGCAGCAACAGCCACGACGGCGCCATGACGTACAGGGTCAGCGTGGCGGCGAGGCCGACCAGCGAGGCGATCGCAGCGACGATGCCCCGCAGGCGGACGCGGTCGTTGCGCTGCCGCGAGAGCTTCAGGTATGCGGCCGCGTCCTCGTTGGCCACGGAGGCGAGGCGCAGGCCCTTGCCTTCGGCGTCGAACACCCACCGGCCGATGGCAGTTGACCAGCGCCAGGCACCGCGCGGGGAGTACCACAGGATCTTGGGGGTGTAGATGCAGGGCAGACGGACGGCGTGGTAGCCGATCACAGCCGAGTAGTGGCGCACGGCCCACTTGCGGACGGCCGTGCGCTGGTCGGGCAGCTTGACCCAGTCCGGCAGCACCGGCAGGCGGGTCTTGTCCCTGGCCTCCATCCACTCCGCGACAGAGGGCGGGTAGACCTCGCGCGGCGGGTCGACCGGCGCGCCCTCGGAGAGCCCTTCGGCCTCCGGGTCGTCGGTGTCGGGGAGTTCGGCCTCCCACTCCCCCGGCTTCACCACACCCTCGGCAGGCGCCTCAGGGACGGCGGCCGGCGCGGGGGTCTTCTTGAGGGGGAACGGCAGCACGTCGGCCGTCCGCTCGTCGGTGCCCTCCGGCTCGTTGGGGGGCGGGAACACGGGATTCTCGGTCACGATGTACGTACTCCTTCGGGAGTCGAAGGGTCCGGCCGACTTGCTGTGGAAGGTCGGGCGGCCGGACCCGGGTTCGGGGTGGTTCAGGCGGCGCGCTGTTCTTCGAGGGCGATGCACAGGCCACAGATGCCGTACGAGGTGGGGATGCAGTAACCGACATCGAGCAGGCAGCTCGGGCAGGTGCGGCGGGCGAGCATCGCCAGCGCGAGCGCGCCCCACTTGCGCGACGTCATCGGACGGACCGGCTTGGCCAGGTCCTCGCGGTAGAGGTAGGCGACGCGTACGCCGCCAGCCCGCCGGTTGACCCGCATGACCTGTGCCTGTATCGCCTGACCGCCCGGACGCAGGCCCCGCGCCCGTAACTGCCGGCGCGTGGCCAAACCGTCCGGGGCCAGTCGCCACGGGAAGGTGGGGATGCCGTGGCGGGCGCCGGTGGGGTCGAAGCACTTGCCGTAGACCCCGGGCATCAGGCGACCAGCCGCTTCCACGCCGCCCTGAGGCGGACCTCGGATGCGGAGTGGCCGGCCGCGCGAAAGCGGGCAGCCATCTCCCGATACGACAGGGCGGGCGTCTCGCTGTGCCGGATCTCGTCTACCAACGCGTCCAGCGCGGCATCGGTGAGGGCGGGTGCCGCTTCCAGCCGGAGCGCGGCAACCGGCTCTATGGGGCCCCATACCGGCAGTTCCCAGCGGGGTGTGACGTCGGGCGTGACGCGGCTCGTCACGCTGGTCAGCGCCCTGCCGGTCTCCTCACCCTCGCGCGCTGATTCCAGCGTCGACCAGGCTCGTGACAGGCGCTCGGCGGTTTTGGCCTGGACGCGGGCGACGCGCGCGCCAGCCTGCGTCACGGCCGTCAGCCGCGTCTCCTCCGTGGCCGCCTCAGCCCTCAGCCGAGCGCGGGCCACGGCCGCTTCATCGCGGGCTTCCTGCTGGATTCCCCGGATCGCCCCGAGTGCGTTGGGGGTGAGGGCGGTGCGCTCCCACAGCCCATGCACCAGCCACAAGGCTTTGGCCGCGATCGGCAGCCAGGCCACCGCCAGCCATGCACCCCGGTTCTCCTCGCCGGTGAGCGCGTGGGCGATCAGGACACCGGTCGCGATGAGACCGAAACTCCAGCCGACAGCGGTGACGGCGTTGCTGTGGTCGCCCTGCGCGGCGAGGCGCCGTTCGTAGGCGAGGGTGGCCAACCATCCGCCGTCGATCCCCAGACCGACGACCAGGGCGACGGGCCACGGCATCGCAGCCCCGAGCCACATCACGACCACGGCCAGCGTGAGGACCATGGACACCGCCGTCATGGCGACGGCAGGCAGGACGGTCTTGGCGTTCATGCCAAACCCCCGAGGGTGAACACGACGGCGAGGATGAGCAGCGCCCCGCCGGTCATGGTGAGGTCGACCGCGCGCTTCAGGCCGGTGAACTTGGCCAGCGCGATACGGGACAGGTTCGCGATGTCCGCGCTCAGATCCTCCGACAGCGTGGCCGCGATCTGGTCGGCGGTGAGGGTGGCCCACAGCGGGAAGCCGTGCCCGCCCCGCAGGTTCGGGCGGACCGACCGCAGCAACAGGCTCGCCGCGGTGACCAGCAGGCCCATGCCGAGTCCGCCGGCGATGCAGGCGTGCAGGGGAAGGGGGAGGTCCTTGGCGACCGTCCACGACCCGGCGAGCACCGCACCGACGAACGCCAGCAACAGGCCGGTCTTGGTGTCGGTCCGCGCGATCTCCGCCTTCACCTCCGCGTGCGCGGCGGCGAGAGTCTGAGGGGTGCTCATGCAGACACCCCCGGAATGCGCATCGTGCCCAGGTTGGCCACCGCGAGGCGGGCCGCCAGCACCTTGCGACGGGCCCGCCGGATACGCCGCGCGTCCACCTCGTTCGGGGTGCGGTCCAGCGCGATGATCTGCGCGTCCAGCAACTCGACTTCCGCCCGGATCACGGGCATCTCGCAGGCGATCGCGTCCAGCTCTGCGGCCGTCGGCTCGCGGTCGAAAACGTCGGCGGTAACAACCGCCTGAACAGTGACGATGTGCTTCATGGGTCGTGACTCCTTAAGCGGTGGGACGGCCCGAACAGCGGCCCCGGTGTTCCCGCACCGGGGCCGCGCGCCGTTGAAGTCGGGTCTCCGGCTCCCCTCAGCGCTGCTCGTACGAGACGAGCAGCGGAGGCAACCGGCCACAGCCACTGAGCTGCGGAAAGGTCAGTCGCGCTGTACCGCACGCAGGGACAGAACCCGCGCACGCCGCCCTCTTGCTTGCAGAGGTGGAGCGGCTACCTCAAGCACGCTGTTGAGTTTTCAAACAACGACCAGCAGGGGCTCCACGTAGAGGCGAGCTATCCCGAACCAGCGCGGCGCTGGAGGAGCCCAAAGAGGACGCCTCGCGATCGCTGTCCTAGGACTGCGACCGGCCTGAAATGAGAATGCATCACAGTCCCAGGACTGTCAACAGTCCTGGGACTGTGCTTCACTGGACGCGTCGAGAGGAGTTCTGCATGGCGCCCAAGTGGCGAGAACTGGCGGACCGGCTTGCCGAGCGGATCAGGAACGGTGAGTACGCACCTGGCCAGCAGCTTCCGCACATTCGCGAGCTGGTGGAGGAGGGCGAGGGCTCGAAGTCCACGGTTCATGCGGCGTACAAGGCGCTGGAAGCCGAGGGGCTGGTGACTTCTTCCCGTGGTCACGGCACGGTCGTGCGGCAGCAGGCTCCGCTGAAGCGACTGGGCATTGCGCGGTACGACAAGGCCAAGTGGCGGGACGGTGACGAAGTCGCGTTCATCGCTGACCGCGTAGCGTCAGGACGCGCGTACCGCAGGAACGAGCAGACCCAGAACGTCAGTCGCGTGAAAGCGCCGGCACTCGTGGCCGAAGCGCACGGACTGCCCGACGGCTCTGAGGTGTACGCGCGTGCGCGCCTGGTCAAGGAAGGCCCTCAGCCGACCCACACATTGACCAGCTACTACCGGCCCGAACACGTTGAAGGCACGCGCATTGTCGATCCGACTCCGGGCCCTGCCGGACGCGGCGGCGGCTTCCGCGTCCTGTACGACGCCGGATACGAGATCGACCACATGAAGGAAGAGCTCTTCGCGCGCGTGCCCACCACGGAAGAGGCTCAGCTACTTCAGCTCTCACCAGGGGAGTGGGTGGTGGAGCTGCACCGCACCACGTACACAGCGGACGGAACCGTGGTGGAGTTCGCCATTGGAGTCCACGCGGCCACGCGCTTCGGGTGGGAGTACGACTTCAAGGTGCCCGACTCAGCAAATACGGAGGGCGAGAGCAAGTGATCTCGACACAGGCATGGGCTGACGCTCAGCGGCTCTGGGACTTCCAACAGATGGGCCACGAAGCGCGCCCATGCTCTGTGGCGATCGGACTGGGTAGTCACGACCTGGGGGTAGCCGACACCACCGCAAAGCTGTACCACCGTGGTATGGCCCCGCTCATCGTTTTTACCGGAGCGACCAGCCAGACGACGCGTGAGCGGATGCCCCGGGGCGAGGCTGAGCACTACCGGAGTCGCGCGGTGGAGTTGGGAGTCCCTGCTGAAGCTATTCTGCTTGAACAGAACGCCCGGAACACGGGCGATAACATCCGCTTCTCGCGCGCTCTGCTCGAAGAGCAGGGGATCCGTGTCGCCTCCGTGCTGCTGGTCAGTAAGCCCTATGAGGAGCGGCGTGCATACGCCACAGCACGCAAGCTTTGGCCCGACGTCGAATGGGTAAGTGCGTCCGCGCCCATGACGCTCACTGATTATGTTGAATCAATTCAGGATGCACAGCTCGTAATTGACATGCTTGTCGGAGCGCAACAACGACTCATGGTCTACCCAAGTCAAGGTTTCATGATCCATCAGGAAATGCCGAACGACGTTGTCGCAGCATATGAGCGTTTGCGCAGCGGAGGCTTCACGAGCCGACTCTTGTTGAAAAATTAAGGACCCATGACCACTCACCCCATGGCGGTACCGATAACCTCGAACGAAAGCTGGCCGAAGTGCTGATTTAGGAATCCCCCAAATCCTCCAGAATGCCATCCAAGATGGCATCGATGTTGCGCACCTGCTTTCTTGCCGCAGCGTAGAGTTCTCCGATCTTTGCGAATAGCGGCGGCTGATCCTCCGCAGAATTTCGGTATGTCTCAATGCTTTCGAGCGTTTGGCCGTTAGCATCAAAGAGGGCTAGGCGGAATGGATGCTGGCCGTCGTCGTCAATGCTCCACACCATCGCGGAATTTCGTGGGAATGATACTTGGAATGAGTCAGGTCCGGTTCCTACCTGGTTCCAATTAACGCGTTCATTCGCCGTAGCCCTGATCAAGGCGTCGACGAATTTTGCCATCTTGGGTTCGGAGTAGTCTGTATTTTCAGTCACTATCAGTTCCCCCCTGCCTGCAATCCGTAGATCGCCGCCATGGCGCCAAGTTCGCTAGTCACCTTGCCGACGGCTGTCCGTGCGCCCCTTGTTGCTGAAACAACGTTTGGCGTAGACCCATCAATCAGCTTCGACTTTGCCGAGCTGGCCGACGTGATTGATTCTTGAAGCAAAATAATGACCGTCCGTTGTAATTGATCACCCTCGTCCAGGAGGCCGCGAGCTTGCCCTGCTTGCCATCGCCATGTGGATAGCCATGATAGAACCAAATCTACCGATTGGTCTCGTACTGCCCGTTCCAATTGTTCCTCTGCTCTATGGAGCTGTGGGATAAGGACGAGTAGTGACGCGCGGCTGATATTTTCGCGGACATCCTGTGCCGCTTTGCTGGCATGCTCGGCAGCCGTCTTAGCTTTAGTTGTTTGCCGAATGGTAACCCCAAATCCGATGATCGCGAATGGGATGCTTGTCCAGGTGGCAGCGGAATCTACGATTGAATAGAAAGACACTCTCCCCCTCTCTTGGCGTAGGTTTTCCAGGGTCTCAAGGGTGCTGAATAATGAAATGTGTTGCGAAGGTGCTATAGCCCTTCCTCTTTTCCGGCAGTGGACTGCTGGAAACCTAGAAATGGCGAGCTGTAGGCAGATGCGGCTGCAGGGAGCCATCCTGACGGGACGCCACGCCAATGAGAGTAGCCCGAGTGGACTTACAGGGTAGAGCTCAGCCTGTGCCACATCTAGGGGACAGCAGCGGTCAACAGCGGTGCGCCGCAGCCCAAATGTCTGCCCGACGTGCGAGCCCATACGCAAGGAGCGACCTGGGCATGCTCCGCTCCCCTGCCAAACTCGCAAGCGGTACTGCGGAGGCCCTCTTGGCCAACCTCCGGCCAGGGCTGCCACTCCGTGACGCTCGTAACAAGAGTATGCGCAGGTCAGCCGCAGTTGGGGTTCGCGCCACTGAACGCTCTTGAAAACCGTCGTCGCAGCGATGTGACCGTGGGTTCAAATCCCACACCCACCGCAGTGCGAGAAGCAGGGGCGTCCGGTACCGAGAGGTTCCGGGCGCCCCTGTTGTTCTTGGTGGTGTGCAGGTGTTTTTGGGATGCACGCGCGCGTGAGTGGTCGTTTTTCGGTTTGCCTCGGCTTTCTGGGCTCCTAGGGGGGCGTTTTCGGTTGTGGTGGGGCTAAGGGCGGTGCCTCGTCATGCGGGATGCCGAGGTGATGGTCGAGCGGGCCTCGCGTTCGGTGAGGCCGGTGCGGATGGCGGCGTCGACCAGGGCCTCGGTGAGGTCCGGGCCGAGGACGTTCTCGTAGGCGCGGCAGGCGGCCCAGAAGAGGCGGGTGTTGCGCTGGCCCTCGTGGGCGGCGAGGACGAACTGGACGAGGCCCTGGCCGTGTTGGCCCGCCGAGACGGGGCTCGCGTGGCGGCCGGTGCGGGGCGGGGGCAGGAGCAGCTGCAGAAGGGACGGTGGGCAGGCGGCGGGTGCCAGGTGTGCGGTGCCCGGAGCTGTGCTGTAGGCGCCGTGTTCGGTTCGTGAGCCGGGGCCCACGAGGTAGCCGCCCGCGCCGCGGATGTCGATTCCCGGGGCCAGGCGGCCCGCCGAGTTGGGGACGACGACGTCGGGCGGGCCGCTGAGCCAGACGTGGCGGCCGCCGCTGGGGGTCAGCACGACGACCGTCTCGGGGATCGTGAACAGGTGGCGCAGGGCCAGTTCCCGGAGCGCCGCGGACGAGTCCGTACCCGATTTGGTGTCGAGGTCTATGCCGATCAGGTGATGGGGGTCCAGCCCGCAGGCGATGCCGTAGCCGGTGGCCCAGGGGGCGGCGGCGAAGAGCTCTCGGATACGCAGCGGGTCGATCGAGGCGTCGTACACCCCGTGCCCGAAGCGGCCGCACTCGCCGTGGCAGAGCGGGGCCGTCGGGTCGTCGCGGTGCGGGGAGCGCAGTGCCGGAAGTTTGGTTCGGGACAGCGGGATGACGGCCAGTCCGCGTTCGGCGGCTGACAGGGCGTGTGCGAGGGCCAGCGTCGTGGCCTGCCGGTCGATGGTGGCCATGACTCCATGTTCGTACGAGTGTTCGAAAAAAGGAAGAGGCGCTCCGGGGGTTGGGTGAAGGAACGCCGGGCCGAGAGGGGTGGAAACCGGCCCCGCAGAATTGGCCGAAAACGTGCCGGAACGCTTCGTCCCTTGCGGCGTATGGGATTGAGTCGCCCACGCCGCCCTGATCTGCGGTTTTGGTCGCATGAAGGGGGTTTATCGACATGTCCTCACGCTTGCGAGCGAATAGTGCCTTCCGGGGTGGTTCGCCGGGGATTCGGTGGGCAATTCTGGTCTCGCGACGTTGTGACAGACACCGGGGCGGTCGGCCAACTGCCTTGGAACAAGCCGTACTCAGCCGGTCCTGGCCGGTGCGAACTTCCGCTTCTGGAGGAAAAGACATGGCAAGCATCCGTACCGCCCGCCTTCTCGTCGCAGCGGCAGCCCTGCCGCTCGCCGCCGCCCTCTTCACAGGCGTTGCGGCGGCCGACAACGGCGCCTTCGCGGACAACGGATCGAACGCGGCCGTGGCGAACGTCGTCGGCAGCGGCGTCGGTGGCGACAACTACGGGACCTCGTCCACGACTCAGCAGCAGGCCGTCGGCTCCGGTGCCTCGAACCAGAGCAACACGGCCCAGGTGAACGGTTCCGCGTTCACGGCCATCGACCAGTCGAACGAGAACATCGCCGTCAACTTCACCGAGCTCTGGTGAGCCGGCGGCTGTCGGGGACTGGAGACCCCCGGCGGTCGTACGCCTCCTCAGTGGGGTGCTTTGTGGGGTGGTAACACGTCTGCGCGGCGGCACTTGGGTGCCGCCGCGCAGACGTGTTTTCCGTGACCTTGACAGTCACACATATCTGACGGACAGTCAGAAACCCTTGTTCGTACGAGGTCCGGGAGGGCCGTCGTCGTGCATCTCGCCCCCACCGAGCGCCAGCGACGACTGCGCGCCGAACTCCGTACGTACTTCCGGGACCTGATGCCGGACGGACCGCCGCCCGCGGACTCGGGCCCGGACTCGGGTCGGCCGGGTGCCTCGGACCGGCAGCGGGCGCTGTTGCGCCGGATCGGTGCCGACGGGTGGCTGGGGCTGGGCTGGCCCGTCGCGTACGGGGGTCAGGGGCGCGGCGCCGACGAGCAGTTCGTCTTCTTCGACGAGGCCTACCGGGCGGGCGCTCCGGTCTCCATGGTCACGCTCAACACGGTCGGGCCGACGCTCATGAAGTACGGGACCGAGGAACAGAAGGACTACTTCCTGCCGCGGATCCTGCGCGGGGAACTCGTGTTCGCGATCGGGTACAGCGAGCCGTCCGCGGGCACGGACCTGGCGTCGCTGCGGACCCGGGCCGTGCGGGTGGGCGGCGACGGACGCGAGGACAGCGAGAAGAGCCCTGGAAGTGCCGGGAGTTCTGGAAGTTCCGGGAGCGCGGCGAGTACGGGCAACGGCGGCGGTGAGTGGCTTGTCGACGGGCAGAAGGTGTTCACCTCCAACGCCCAGCAGGCCGACTGGATCTGGCTCGCCTGCCGTACGGACCCCGACGCGCCGAAGCACAAGGGGATCTCGATCCTGCTCGTGCCCACCGGCGCCCCCGGATTCTCGTGGACGCCGATCGCGACGGTGGGTGGGCTGACCACGACAGCCACGTACTACGACGGCATCCGGGTCCCGGCGGCCAACCTCGTCGGTGAGGAGAACGGCGGCTGGGGGCTCATCACCAACCAGCTCAACCACGAACGGGTCGCGCTCGCGGCGATCGGCATGCAGGCCGAGGACTTCTACGCGGCCGCGCTGGCCGCCGCCCGTACCCCTGATCCGGTGACTGGGCGGCGCAGGGTTGACGAGCCGTGGGTGCGGTCGAGGCTGGCCGAAGTACATGCCCGGCTGGCGGCAACACGCCTGCTCAACTGGCGTTTGGTGGGTGATGTGGGGGCCGGCCGGCTGGCACCCGGCGACGCGAGCGGCGTGAAAGTCGTGGGAACCGAATCGGCGGTCGCGGTGTACCGAATGTGTCAGGAAATCGTCGGATCGGATGCGCTGGTCCGTTCCGGTTCGCCGGGTGCGTTCGGGGACGGCGAGCTGGAGCGGATGAACAGGGCGGCACAGATCAACACGTTCGGGGGCGGGGTGAGCGAGGTGCAGCGGGAGATCGTGGCGACGATGCGGCTCAGGATGGCCAGGGGGCGGCGGTGAGCGAGCGGGAGGTTCCGGGCGGAGAGGGGGCGGCGGCCTTGGGCGAGGGCGGCGGGTACGAGGACGTGTTCGAGCGGGCGAAGGTGTACGAGGGGCAGGCCGCCGCGGTCGGCGGTGTGGGCAAGGACCTGGTCAACGAGCCGATGTTCCGGCACTGGTGCGAGGCGATGGGAGACACGAATCCGGCGTACGCGGGGGCGGACGCCACCGCGCCGCCCACCATGCTCCAGGCGTGGACGATGGGAGGCATCTCCGGGCACGCGGGGCGTTCCGAGGCGTACGACGAACTGCTCGGGCTGCTCGACGACGCCGGGTACACCTCTGTGGTCGCCACCGACTGCGAGCAGGAGTATCTGCGGCCACTGAGGCCCGGGGACGCGATCACCTTCGACGCGGTGATCGAGTCGGTGTCCGAGCGCAAGACGACCAAGCTGGGCACGGGGTATTTCGTCACGACGCGGATGGATGTCCGGGTGGCCGGCCGGCCGGTGGGGACACATCGGTTCCGGATCCTGAAGTACGTGCCCGCGGTTCGGAGAAGGGGCGCTCCGAAGGCGGAGGGGGCAGGCGCGGTTGCGAAGACCGCGGTGTCCGCCGAGGTCTCACGGCCCGAGCGGCCCGAGCGGCCCCGCCCCGTCGTCAATCGCGACAACGCCGGCTTCTGGGAGGGCGTGTCCCGGCACCGGCTGCTCATACAGCGCTGCGACGGATGCAGGACGCTGCGTTTCCCCTGGCTGCCGGGGTGCAACGCGTGCGGTTGCCCGGACTGGGACACGGTCGAGGCGGGCGGCGACGGGACCGTCTACTCGTACGTGGTGATGCACCACCCGCCCTTCCCGGCCTTCGACCCGCCGTATGCGGTGGGGCTGATCGAACTCGCGGAGGGCGTGCGGATGATCAGCAACGTGGTGGGGGTGCCGCACGACCGCGTGCGGATCGGGATGCCGGTCCGGCTGGAGTTCGAGCAGGTGGACGATGAGTTGGAGCTGCCGGTCTTCCGGGCCGTCGAGAGGAGCGGGGGCTGACATGGACTTCACGCCCACGGAGGAGCAGGCGGCGGCCCGCGATCTGGCCGCGCGGATCTTCGGCGACCTGTCCACGCACGAGCGGCTGACAGCGGCGGGCACCGGCAGCGACGCCGAGCTGTGGAAGGCGTTGTGCGAGGCCGGGTTGCCGGCCGCCGTCGAGGACATAGGGCTCCTCGGGCTGGTGCTCCTGCTGGAGGAACAGGGCCGGACCACGGCCCAGGTGCCGTTCGCGGCGAGCTGTGTGTACGGGCTGCTGGCGGTGTCGGCCCATGGTTCGGCGGAGCAGCGGGAGCGGCTGCTGCCCGCGATCGGGGACGGCACGGTGGTCGTGACGGGCGCCCTGCCCGAGGCTGCCGTACGGGTGGGCGGATCCGGGCAGTTGAGCGGTGTGGTCCCCGTGGTGCCGTGGCTCCGCGACGCCACGCATGTCCTCGTCGCCGACGACGAGCACGGCTTGTGGCTCGTACGGACCGTCGACGCGCGGTGCGATCCCGTCGAGCTGACGGCGCCCTGGTCGGCGGGACGACTGACGCTGGACGGGACACCGGGCGAGCCGCTGGGCGAGCGGCTGGGCGGTCCCGATGCGGAGGTGGCGGGCCAGGAGGCGTACGACGACGTGCTGGCCACCGCGCGTACCGCCTTCGCGGGGCTGCAGGCCGGGGTGTGCGCGGGTTCGGTGGCCCGGGCAGTCGACTACACCAACACCCGCGAGCAGTTCGGGAGACCGCTCGCGACCAAGCAGGGGGTCCAACTCCGGGCTGCCGACGCGTACATGGACACCGAGGCGATACGGGTCACGGCCTATGAAGCGGCCTGGCGGCGGGACGAGGGGCTGGACTACGCCGCGCACGCGCTGACCGCCGCTTGGTGGGCGTCGGAGGCGGGGCAGCGTGTGGTGCACGCGGGACAGCATCTGCACGGTGGTATGGGGGCCGACCTCGACCATCCCGTGCACCGGCACTTTCTGTGGGGGCGGCAGCTGGACGCGTATCTGGGGTGCGGGAGCGAAGTGCTCCAGGAATTGGGGGCGTTGATCGTGCATGGAGAGGGGGACGCATGAACACCGAGGTCGGGCCGGTGCGGGTCGGGGACGTCCTGCCGCCGCTGGAGATCGAGATCACCCGCACGCTCATCGTCGCCGGAGCGATCGCGTCGCGGGACTACCAGGACGTGCACCATGACGCGGAGCTCGCCCGGCAGAAGGGTTCGCCGGACATCTTCATGAACATCCTGACGACCAACGGGCTGGTCGGGCGCTACATCACCGACCGGTTCGGACCCCGGTCCGTGCTGCGGAGGGTCGCGATCAGACTGGGTGCGCCCAACTACCCCGGCGACACGATGGTGTTGACCGGCACGGTGGAAGCGGTCGAGGGCGACACGGCGACGGTCAGGGTGGTGGGGGCCAACGGGATCGGCAGACACGTCACCGGGGCGGTCACGGTCACTGTCCCCGGAACCGATGAAACCGATGGAACCGACGGAGCCGGAGGCGCTGAGGGCATTGAGGCAGCCGAGGGCGCCGCGGTCCACGAGGCGGGGAGTCGGCCATGAGCGTACGGACGAGGGACGCGCTCGGCGGGCGGGCGGCGATCGTCGGGATCGGGGCCACCGAGTTCTCCAAGGACTCGGGGCGCAGCGAACTGCGGCTGGCCGTCGAGGCGGTGCGGGCCGCGCTCGACGACGCGGGGCTCACGCCGGCCGACGTGGACGGGATGGTGACGTTCACGATGGACACCAGCCCGGAGATCACCGTCGCCCAGGCGGCCGGTATGGGCGAGCTGTCCTTCTTCTCGCGGATCCACTACGGCGGAGGCGCGGCCTGCGCGACCGTCCAGCAGGCGGCTCTCGCCGTGGCCACGGGCGTGGCCGAGGTGGTGGTCTGCTACCGGGCGTTCAACGAGCGGTCGGGACGGAGATTCGGTTCCGGGGTGCAGCGGCGTGAGCCGTCGGCCGAGGGCGCCGCGCTCGGCTGGTCGCTGCCGTTCGGACTGCTCACGCCCGCGTCCTGGGTGGCGATGGCGGCCCAGCGCTATCTGCACACGTACGGACTGACGCCCGAGGCGTTCGGGCACGTCGCGGTCGTCGACCGGAAGTACGCGGCGACCAACCCGGCGGCGTACTTCCACGGCAAACCGATCACCCTCGCCGACCATGCCGCTTCGCGGTGGATCGTCGAGCCGCTTCGGCTGCTGGACTGCTGTCAGGAGACCGACGGCGGCCAGGCCCTGGTCGTCACCTCGGTGGAGCGGGCGCGCGACCTGCCGCATCCGCCCGCCGTGATCATCGCGGCAGCCCAGGGCGCGGGGCGCGCGCAGGAGCAGATGACCAGCTTCTACCGGGACGACCTGACGGGGCTGGCGGAGATGGGGGTGGTGGCGCGGCAGCTGTGGCGCACGTCCGGGCTGACGCCGGCCGGAATAGACGTGGGGATCCTGTACGACCACTTCACACCGTTCGTGCTGACGCAGCTGGAGGAGTTCGGTTTCTGCAAGCCCGGCGAGGCCGCGGACTTCGTCGCCGAGGAGCGGTTGCCGTTGAACACGCACGGAGGGCAGCTCGGGGAGGCGTATCTGCACGGGATGAACGGCGTGGCGGAAGGCGTACGACAACTCCGGGGCACGTCCGTGAACCAGATACCCGGGGCCGGCCGGGTGCTGGTGACGGCGGGTACGGGGGTCCCCACCTCGGGGTTGATCCTGGGCTCGGACGATCGGGGCTGATGCCGGGGCGGGGTGGATGACTGCGGTGCGCGTCCGGGCGGGGCGGGTGCCTGTCCGGGCCGGGCGGAGTACGTGTCCGGGTCGCGGCGCAGCGCGGCCCAAGGCGCTCGCTTTCGCGCTCCGTGGGTGCCCCGGCGTACCCTCCGGGAGAGCTCACGGAGTGCGGACGTACTACTCCCGCATGATTCCCGGGTCCGGACTACTGCCAGGGGAGCGGTCCTCAGGGGTGAACCCTCAGGGGGCCGGGGCCCGGCGTCCACCTTCAGTAGGTGGGGCCAGCCCCCCTCCTACAACCTGAGGCGGACACGGCTTCGGGACCTGCGGCCGATCCGCTGGAGTAGGGGGCGCTCCTAGCGTGGAGCCATGACCACAACCGTCTGCACCAGCGCTTCGAATGCGGCGACGCGGACCCTTGCGTACCCGTCGTTCTCCTCGTACGTCAAGGCCCGCCAACCAGTGCTGCTGCGTACCGCTCGCTCGCTGACCGCGAACCCGAGCGACGCGGAGGACCTGCTGCAGACCGCACTCACGAAGACGTATGTCGCGTGGGAGCGGATCGAGGACCACCGGGCCCTCGACGGATATGTACGGCGCGCCCTGCTCAACACGCGTACGTCGCAGTGGCGGAAGCGGAAGGTCGACGAGTTCGCGTGCGACGAGCTGCCGGAGCCGGAGGCTCCGCCGGCCGGGGACCCGGCGGAACAGCAGGCACTGCACGACGCGATGTGGCGCGCGATCATGAAGTTGCCTGCGCGGCAGCGGGCGATGGTCGTCCTGCGGTACTACGAGGACCTCAGCGAGGCGCAGACGGCGGATGTGCTGGGAGTGTCGATCGGTACGGTCAAGTCGGCCGTGTCGCGTGCGCTGGGCAAGCTTCGTGAGGACCCTGAGCTGGGTCCTGTGCGCTGATCGGTGTGGCCGAGCAGTGCGGGGCAAGCACACTGCTCACGTGGGGGCAAGGAATCCCGTCGTGACGTGATCGATCACCCCGGAGTAGTGACATACCGCGCGGTATGTGAGCAGAATCAGCCCAACCCTTACTACCGCGTAGGCAATGTCGCCCCCGGGAGGACGCCGTGCTGAGCACGATGCAGGACGTACCGCTGTTGATCTCGAGGATCCTGACCCACGGGTCGACGATCCACGGTTCGTCTCAGGTGATCACCTGGACCGGTGAGGGGGAGCCGCAGAGGCGCTCGTTCGCCGAGATCGGGGGCCGGGCGGCACGGCTGGCGCACGCGCTGCGTGACGACCTCGGAGTCCGGGACGACGACCGGGTCGCGACGCTGATGTGGAACAACGCCGAGCACGTAGAGGCGTACTACGCGATCCCCGCCATGGGTGCGATCCTCCACACGCTCAACCTCCGGCTGCCTCCCGAGCAGCTCGTATGGATCGTCAACCACGCCGCCGACCGCGTGGTCGTCGCCAACGGTTCGCTGCTCCCGCTCCTCGCGCCGCTGCTGCCCCATCTCAAGACCATCGAGCACGTGGTGGTTTCCGGCCCCGGCGACCGTTCGCTGCTGGACGGGGCGTCGGTCCAGGTGCACGAGTACGAGGACCTGATCGCCGGCAAGCCGGAGAGCTACGACTGGCCGGAGCTGGACGAGCGCCAGGCCGCGGCCATGTGCTACACCTCCGGCACGACCGGCGACCCCAAGGGCATCATCTACTCCCACCGGTCGATCTACCTGCACTCGATGCAGGTCAACATGGCGCAGTCCATGGGCCTCACCGACGCGGACACCTCCCTCGTCGTCGTCCCGCAGTTCCATGTGAACGCCTGGGGCCTGCCGCACGCGATGTTCATGACCGGCGTGAACGTGCTGATGCCGGACCGTTTCCTCCAGCCCGCTCCGCTCGCCGAGATGATCGAGAGCCAGCGCCCGACGCACGCGGCCGCCGTCCCGACCATCTGGCAGGGCCTGCTCGCGGAGCTCAAGGGCAAGCCCCGTGACGTGAGTTCGCTGACCCAGGTCACCATCGGCGGCTCCGCCTGTCCGCCCGCTCTCATGAAGGCCTTCGACGAGCTCGGCATGCGCGTCTGTCACGCCTGGGGCATGACGGAGACGTCCCCGCTCGGCACGATCGCGCGGCCCCCGGCCCAGGTGGAGGTGGGTTCGGACGAGGAGTTCGCGTACCGCCTCACACAGGGCCGTTTCCCGGCGGGCGTCGAGGCCCGGCTGACCGGCCCGGGCGGCGAGCGGCTGCCGTGGGACGGAGAGTCGGCGGGTGAGCTGGAGGTGCGCGGCCCCTGGATCGCGGGCGCGTACTACGGCGGCCAGGGTGCCGAAGTCCTGCGCCCCGCCGACAAGTTCAGCGAGGACGGCTGGCTCAAGACGGGCGATGTCGGCACGATCAGCCCCGACGGCTTCCTGACCCTCACCGACCGCGCCAAGGACGTCATCAAGTCCGGCGGAGAGTGGATCTCCTCGGTCGACCTGGAGAACGCGCTCATGGCCCACCCTGATGTCGCCGAGGCCGCGGTCGTCGCCGTCCCGGACGACAAGTGGGGTGAACGTCCGCTTGCCACCGTCGTGTTGAAGGAGGGCTCCGGCGCCGACTTCGAGTCCCTCCGGTCCTTCCTCGCCGACCAGGGCAAGATCGCCAAGTGGCAGCTTCCCGAGCGCTGGACGATCATCGAGTCGGTACCGAAGACGAGCGTGGGCAAGTTCGACAAGAAGGTGCTGCGCAGGCAGTACGCGGCGGGTGAGCTGGACGTCACCCAGATCTGACGGTCATGGAGGGTGGACGAAAGCCTTCTGACCGCATTTAGGTCGATGTATGAGTTGGGGCGTTGTTTCACGTGAAACAACGCCCCAACTCACGTATGCGCACGTGCACTTCTTACGGAACGGGCAGAACTGCCGGTTCCACCTGTGTGCTGTTGGCGCGAAGGGCGCTCAGTTCGTGCCGATGCGCGCCAGCAGGTCCACGATCCGGCCCTGCACCTCGGTACTCGTCGACCGCTCAGCGAGGAACAGCACCGTCTCCCCCGCCGCGAGGCGCGGCAGTTCGGTCGGGTCGACGGCGGCGGTGTAGACGACGAGCGGGGTGCGGTTGAGCTGGCCGTTCGCCCGCAGCCAGTCGACGATTCCGGCGCGTCGGCGGCGTACCTGCATCAGATCCATCACGACCAGGTTCGGCCGCATCTGCGAGGCCAGCGTGACGGCGTCCTCGTCCGACGAGGCCCGCGCGACCTGCATCCCGCGCCGTTCCAGCGTCGAGGTCAGTGCCAGTGCGATCTCCGCGTGCTCCTCGATGAGCAGGACGCGTGGCGGGTGCTGTTCGCTGTCGCGCGGGGCGAGGGCCTTGAGGAGTACGGCAGGGTCGGCGCCGTACGCCGCCTCACGCGTCGCTTGGCCGAGTCCCGCCGTCACCAGGACCGGGACCTCGGCGGCGACGGCGGCCTGACGCAGCGACTGGAGCGCCGTACGCGTGATCGGGCCGGTGAGCGGGTCCACGAAGAGCGCGGCCGGGAAGGCGGCGATCTGCGCGTCGACCTCCTCGCGCGAGTGCACGATGACGGGCCGGTAGCCGCGGTCGCTCAGCGCCTGCTGGGTGGTGATGTCCGGCGCGGGCCAGACCAGCAGCCGACGCGGGTTGTCGAGCGGCTCCGGGGGCAGCTCGTCGTCCATCGGCTGCGGATGGGGCTGGTTCGCGACCTCGACCGCACCGCCGGGGCCGTCGAGCGGCTCGGGGCCCTCGTCGGCGTTCTCGTCGGGGGCTCCTATGGCGTACGAACGGCCGGTTCCCTCGGTGGTGTTGGCCATCCGGGACTGGGGGCCGCCGCCCTGCGGGTTCGGGCGGCCCGCCGTGTCCGTCTGCTCGGCGACGTCGGCCACGGGCTCGGGGCGGGTGCCGAGCTTGCGGCGCCGCCCGGAGCCGTTGGTCGCGTGCGGGGGAGGCGTGGGCGCCTGGGGCTGCGGGGCGGTCTGAGCTTGGGCCTGGGCTTGGGCTTGGACCGGGGCTTGAGCCTGCGCCTGGGCCTGCTGAGGAAGCGGCTGGGGCGCCGGCGACGCGGGCCGGCTCTGCCGGGGCTGCTGTGCGTCCGTCATACGGCGGCCGAACGGAACACCCTGCCCCAGCGTGCGAACGCTGAACGCGCGGCCCTGCGTCGAGTTGGGGTCGACGGGAGGTGCAGGCGCCACGGCCTCGGCGGGGAGCGGCTGGGCGGCACGGGGCTGCTCCGGGACGGGCGTCGGCGCAGGCGCGGGC
>NZ_JAPWHT010000369.1:0-10527 GCF_027270795.1 Streptomyces sp. ActVer | reverse complement strand
ACGGCACCAACACGGCCTCGTGGCATAGAGATCGAGTGTCCAAGGTCACGGGGAAACTTGAGCGGAGCGTTGGCCCCTCTCGATGTACGGGGCGTGATCAGCAGCAGGCGTGGCAGGAGTCGAATCTGTGGCATCCGGTTGAGAGCCGCGTTCGTGGTCGGTCCGGAGGCTTCTCAGGCCCAGGACACCACCGGTCACATACTGGTGACGTGAACGGGCACACGTGTCTCACCCGAAGCAGTGGCCGGGCGGACACCTGCTCGCTCGGTAGCCCCTGGTCACAGAGGTCGAAGTCCGCTCGGGCCCGATAGTGCGTAACAGAAAGGCCTTGTGGTGAGTGAAAACGGCGCCGCCCCTCCGGCGGTCGACGCGTATCCGGAGATCCTGCTGCGGCTGATCGACGAGCGGCCCGAGGCCGACCCGGAGAGCTGTCCGACCACGCCCGGCGGGATCGTCGCGGGCAGCCCGGTCGGCTCCCGCACGTGGGCCGACCGTTCGGGAGACCACGGTGTCGGCGGCCACCGGAGCACAGAACCGCGCCGACCACATGGCACATCCGGCGCGCGCCGTCCGATCCGCCGTGAACGGACGGAGTCGGATACCGGCGACGGACTGCGCTCGTTCATCCACCTGGTCGACCTCTCTTTCCGGTCCATGGCGGGGACCACGACGGCTCCCCTGTGGCGCGGATGGCTCGGAGATGTGTCCGGCCGGACCCTGGGCGTGCCCACGGTGCGGCGGGCCTCATGAGAACGGCTGGTGATCTCATGGCACCTCAGCACCCAGCCCACCGTGACGGCGACCGACCGGGCCGGTTCACGCGACTGGCGGAGCACGCCTCGAACTTCACGAGTTCCCCCGGCTTCTTCGGCGTCTGCCTCGTTCTGGTCGCCGGCGCGATCACCGCGCACGCACTGAAGCTGCCCACGCAGTGGCTGCTGGTGGTGGGCGAGGCGATGTCCGCCGTATCACTGCTACTCCTGGCACTGCTGAAGAACTCCGAGCGGCGCGCCGAGCACGCCATCCAGCGCAAACTCGACGCCATCGCCGCCGCGTTGCTGGAGATCCGGCGGGAGGAGCCGGGCGCCGCGAGCGAGGAACTCCGCAAGGCCATCAGTATGGAGAAGCAGATCTGACCGTCTCCGGTACGGCCCGGCCGATCCCGCTCGTCGCCACCACAAATCCGCTCGCCCACCCGGCCGCCGGACCGCTACCGTGCCCGCGTGATGACCGCCGACGACGTGCTGTCCGTTCTCGCCCTGCTGCGTGCCGCGGATGTCGAGGTCTGGGTGGGTGGCGGGTGGGGCATCGACACTCTGGTCGGGGAGCAGACGCGTCGCCACCGCGACCTGGACCTGATGCACCGGCAGGGCCAGGAGCAGGCCGTCGTGGCGGCTCTCGCGGAGGCCGGGTTCGTCGAGACGTTCGACGGGCGTCCCGTGCGGTTCGTGGTCACGGACCCGCGCGGTCGCGAGATCGATCTGCACCCGTTGGTCTTCGCGGCGGACGGGTCCGCGGTGCAGGCCTCCCCCGACCCGCACCGCCCGTTCGTCTATCCCGCCCCGTGCTTCGTCAGCGGCGCGATCCTGGAGACCTCCGTCCCCTGTCTGTCGGCCGAGCAGCAGGTCTACTTCCATCAGGGGTACGAACCGGCCGACCACGACCGCCATGACATGGCTCAGCTCCGCCGGGCCTTCGGCGTCACCACCCACTTCTGACCGGGCGTCACAGGGCGTCGGGGAAGCCGTGCGTGGCGCCTGCCACGTTCTGGTGCCCTCATGCGCGCAGCCACACCGCCGTGTCGGAGGGCAGTCTGCCGTCGGTGTCCAGTGAACCGCTGGAGAGGAGGATCTCCGTATGGTCCGGCAGCGCGGCCGGGGTGTCGGCCAGGTTCGCGACGCAGATCAGGTCCGGGGAGCGGCGGAAGGTGAGGACTCCGTCGGAGGAGGGCAGCCATTGCAGCGGGCCGTCGCCCAGAGCCGGATCGGCGCGGCGCAGGCCCAGTGCGGCGCGGTAGAGGTTGAGCATGGAGTCGGGGTCGTCGGCCTGGCGGTCGGCGGCGTAGGCGTGCCAGCCGTCGGGCTGTGGCAGCCAGGGTTCTGTGCGTGAGCCGAAACCGGCGTACGGGGCGTCGGCCGTCCACGGCAGCGGGACACGGCAGCCGTCGCGGCCCGGGTCGGTGCCACCGGAGCGGAAGTGCATCGGGTCCTGGATGCGGTCCCGGGGGATCTCCGCTTCGGGCAGGCCCAGTTCCTCGCCCTGGTAGATGTAGACGGAGCCGGGCAGCGCGAGGGTGAGCAGGGCGGCGGCACGCGCCCTGCGGGTGCCGAGCCGCAGGTCGGCCGGGGTACCGAAGGCCTTGGTGGCGAAGTCGAAACCGGTGTCCTGCCGTCCGTAGCGGGTGACCGTGCGGGTCACGTCGTGATTGCACAGGACCCAGGTGGCCGGCGCACCGACCGGGGCGTGTTCGGCGAGGGTGTCGTCGATGGCGGCGCGCAGCCGGGCCGCCTCCCACGGGCACGACAGGAAGGAGAAGTTGAACGCGGTGTGCAGTTCGTCGGGGCGCAGGTAGCGGGCGAACCGTTCGGAGTCGGGCAGCCACACCTCGCCGACGAACACGCCGTCGTACTCGTCGGCGATCCGCCGCCAGGAGCGGTAGATCTCGTGCAGGTCGTCCCGGTCGATGTACGGGTGGGGGTCGCGCCCCTCCACGAAGTCGGGCAGGTCGGGATCCTTGGCGGGCAGCGCCGCGGAGTCGATGCGTACGCCTGCCACCCCGCGCTCGAACCAGAACCGCAGCACCTCTTCGTGCTCCTCCCGCACCGCGGGGTGGGCCCAGTTGAGGTCCGGCTGCTCCGGTGTGAACAGGTGCAGGTACCACTCGCCGTCCTCGACCCTGGTCCAGGTGCGGCCGGAGAACTGTGACGGCCAGTCGTTGGGCGGGAGTTCGCCGTGCTCGCCGCGGCCGGGACGGAAGTGGAAGAGCTTGCGTTCGGGGCTGCCCGGTCCGGCGGCGAGCGCGGCCCGGAACCAGGGGTGCTGGTCGGAGACATGGTTGGGCACGATGTCCACGATGGTGCGGATGCCCAGCTCGCGGGCCTCGGTGATCAGTCGCTCGGCCTCGCCGAGGTCGCCGAAGGCGGGGTCGATGGTGCGGTAGTCGGCGACGTCGTAGCCCCCGTCGGCGAGCGGGGACAGGTACCAGGGGGTGAACCAGATCGCGTCGACGCCCAGTTCGGCGAGGTAGGCCAATCTCGACCGTACGCCCGCGAGGTCCCCGGTGCCGTCGCCGTCGCCGTCGGCGAAGCTGCGCGGGTACACCTGGTAGATGGCGGCACCGCGCCACCAGTCGTCGGTGTGGCCGGGGGTCTTACCGGGCTGAGGGGCTGCCACGTGTCGGTCCTTTCGGGGCAGGGGTGGTCTCCGCCGCCGCCCCGGACAGCGAGGCGTCGGGAACGGGGCGGCGGCGGAGGATCGGTGGGGGCACCTGCGTGGTGTTCGCTGCGGGTGGTGCCCGGACTGCGGGTGACCGCGAGTGGTGTCCGTACGGCGTGTGCTCGGTCAGCCCTTGAGGCCGCCCGCCGTCAGGCCGCTCATGATGTTGCGCTGGAAGGCGAGGAAGAGGAGGAGCGTGGGCAGGGACGCGATGGTCAGCGAGGCGATCAGCACGTTCTCGGGCACGCTGGTGGCGAGTGAGTAGATGCCGACGGCGAGGGTCTGCTTCGACGGATCGGGCAGGACGAGCATCGGCCAGAGGAAGTCCTTCCAGACGCCGACGACCGCGAAGATGGACACCACTCCGAGGATGGGCCGGGAGACCGGCAGCACGATGGACCACAGGACGCGCAGCGAGCCGGCGCCGTCCATGGCCGCCGCGTCGAGCAGTTCTTTGGGGATCGAGTCGAAGAACCGCTTGAGCAGGAAAATGTTGAAGGCGTTGGTGACCGAGGGAAGCCAGATCGCCCAGGGCGAGTTGAGCAGGTTGCGTTCGACGATCGGCACGTCCAGCACGGTGAGGTACTGCGGTACGACGAGGACGGTCGCCGGGATCATCAGGGTGGCGAGCATCAGGCCCAGGATCGCCTTGCCGAGTACGGGCCGCAGCTTGGAGAGCGAGTAGGCGGCGGCGACGTCGAGCACCAGCTGGAAGGCGAGCGCGCCGAAGGCGTAGTAGAGGGTGTTCATCAGGAGTTTCGCCAGGTCCATGACCTCCCAGGCACGCTGGTAGTTCTCCGGGTGGACGGAGCCCGGCACCCAGGTGGGCGGGGTCTGGACGGCTTCCTGGGTGGTCTTGAGTCCGCCGGACACCATCCAGTACAGCGGGCCGAGGAACGCCAGCGTGAACAGGACGACGACGAGGGCGAAGCACACCCAGTACAGGACCTTGCCGCGCGGGCGGGCCAGTTGGGCGGGTGAGATGAGTGTGCGAGTGGACATGTCCGTGTCTCCCCCGGTGCTAGTCCTGCTCGGCGCGGTTGAGCCGGGTGTACGCGGCCGAGAAGCCGGCCAGCAGCACGAGCAGGAGCAGGCCGAGCGCCGCCGCGGCGCCGTAGTTGTTGAAGTTGAAGGCGTACTGGTAGATCAGGTACACGATGGTGGTGGTGGACCCTTCGGGTCCGGCGCCGCCGGTGAGCAGGAACGGCTCGATGAAGACCTGCATGGTGGCGATGATCTGCATGAGGAGCATCAGCAGCAGGATGAGCCTGGTCTGCGGCACGGTGACGTGCCACACCTTGCGGAGCAGTCCCGCGCCGTCCAGTTCGGCGGCCTCGTACAGCTCACCGGGCACGCCCTGGAGGGCCGCGAGGTAGATCAGTGTCGCGCCGCCCATGTTCATCCAGGTCGAGGCGACCACCACGGAGAGCATCGCGGTGTCGGGGTCCTGGAGCCATTGCTGGGCGGGGACGCCGAAGACCCCGAGTATCTCGTTGAACATGCCGTACCCGGGGTCGTACAGGTACTTGAAGAGCAGGACCGACGCGGTCGGCGGGAGCATCACCGGCAGGTAGACCAGCAGCCTCAAGTAGCCCTGGCCGTGCCGGAATTCGTTGATGATCAGGGCGGTGACGAACGGTACGACGAAGCCGAGGACCAGCGCCAGCACGGTGAACCACAGGGTGTTGCGCCAGGCCTGGCCGAAGGCGGGGTCGTTCCAGACGGTGACGAAGTTGTCCCAGCCCACCCAGCTGACGCGGCCGTCCTCGGTCTTCTGGAAGGCGAGGAGGAACTCCCGGACGATCGGATACCAGGAGAAGAAGGCGAAGCAGAGCACCGCGCCGATGAGGAAGCCGTGGGCGGTGATGTTGCGGCGCAGGTTCTTGCCGAACTCGCCGTCCGGCAGGTGCGGGGCACCGGCGCGGGGCCTGCGGGGGCGGCGGTCCTTGACCACCGGGTCCTTGGTGAGGATGGGGGCCGACATGGTCGCTCCTTGACGTACTGCGGTGCCGCCGGACGGGTCGGGTCCGGGCACATGCCGTGGGAGGTCGGGCTCTCGTCCGCGCCGCCGGTGGACGGCGGCGCGCGGGCGGGCCGGACGGTGGTGACACCGCCCGGCCGCCGCCGCGTGGTCACTGGGTGGCGAGGACCTTGTTGACCTGGGACTCGGCGGTGGACAGGAGCTTGTCGATGTCGGCGTCCTTGTTGGTGAGGATGCCCGACATGACGTTGTCGAGGACCTTGTAGATCTCCTGGGCCTTCGGCGGTTCGGCCTTGCCCGGGACCGGGTTGTCGGTGAACGCCTTGAAGTTCTCCACCGGCATGGTGGCGAACTCCTGGCGGGCGGCGTCGTCCTTGGTCTTGGAGCCGTTCAGCCACAGGTTGGGCTGCGGGAGCCCCACGGGCAGAGCGTCGGCCTTGGACCGCTTCCAGTCGTACTGGCCCTTGCCGACAGTGGTGAACTTGAAGTTCAGCCAGGCAATGGCGGCCTTGACCTTGTCGGCCGAAATACCCTGCTTGATCATGTAGTTGTTGCCGCCGGCGAGGGTGTTCTCATCGCCCGGGATCGGCCCCATGCCGAAGTTCTCGTACTTGGCGCCGAGTTGCTGGACCATGTACGTGACGTCGTCGGGCGCGGCGAGGAACATGCCCAGCTTGTCGGTGGCGATCTGCTTCTGGAGGTCGCCCCACTTCAGCAGTTGGGTCTTGCCCATGGAGTCGTCGTCCCAGCGCATGGCGTGGAGGTTCTCGGCGACCTGCTTGCCGGTCGCGTCGTTGAAGGCGGCCTTCTTCCCGCTGGCGTCGACGACGTCGCCACCGAGGCTGTACATCTGCGCGGTGAAGTGCCAGCCACCGGTGTTGGCCGCGCTGTACTCGCCGAATCCGGCGACACCGCCGCCGAGGTCCGCGATCTTCTTGGCCGCGGTGCGGACTTCCTCCCAGGTCGCCGGCGGGGTGTCCGGGTCGAGGCCGGCATCTTTGAACAGCTTGCGGTTGATGAGCAGGCCCATGCGGTAGTTGCTGGTGGGCAGGCCGTAGAGCTTCCCGTCCTTCTTCAGCGAGCTGAGGACGTCGGGGTCGATGTCCTTGAGCAGCGGGACGCTCTTGTCGTTGACGTACGCGGTGATGTCCTGGGCGCCGTCGTTGTCGAGGACCTGGGGCAGGTCGGTGAAGTACGTGTAGAAGACGTCGGGTTGGGACTTCGCCTTGAGCATCGCGGTGAAGCGCGGCGGTTCCAGACACTGGCCCGGCGTGGAGCGGCCCTTGATGGTGACGCCCGGGTACTTCTTGTTGAACTCCTTGACGTCCTCGTTCCACTGCCTGAGCTCGGCCGCCTTCGCCGCGGGGGGCATGCAGTCGATGGTGATGGACACCTTGGTCTTCGGGTCCAGCGGTGCGGCGGGGTCGGCTTTCGCACTGTTGCCGGAGCCGTTGTCGCCGTCGTCGCTGCTGCTCGTGCCGCAGGCGGCGAGTGCGGTCAGCGTGAGCGCGGAGGCGAGGGTGACCGCGCCGGCGCGGCGGGTGCGGCGGAACCGAGCTCTTCTCATGGGTGGTCCCCTTCGGGCATGAACGTGGAAGGCGCCCTCATCGCCGGTGCGATGTGGGGCGCCGCACACTCAACCACCACGAACAAGTGACCGCAATATCTCGCGCAGGCTTCGTAAATGTTTGACAGAAGGATGTATACGGCTGATCTCGGGGAGGCTTGTGCGCGCAAACCAAAGCGCGGTGGGGCCTGGTCCGGCCCCACGGCGCCTGGGTCCTGCGGACTAGCCCCGAGGGGCCTGTGTCGTCGAGCCGCGGACCACCAGCTCCGGCTCGAACAGGAGCTCACCGGGCTGCACTTCACCGCCCTGGATCTGGGTGCAGAGCAGGTCCACGGCGGCCCGCCCCATGGCCTCGATGGGCTGGCGCACGGTGGTCAGCGGGGGTTCGGTGCAGTTCATGAAGGCGGAGTCGTCGAAGCCGACGACGGAGACCTGCTCGGGCACCGACAGGCCGCGCCGGCGGGCCGCGCGGATGGCGCCGAGGGCGAGCGGGTCGCTGGCGCAGATGATGCCGGTGACGCCCCTGGCCAGCAGGCGGGTGGTCGCCGCCTGGCCGCCCTCCAGGGAGAACATCGACCGCTCCACGCAGTCGTCGGGCAGGGACCTGCCGGCCGCCTCGGCGCCGGCCCGCGCGGCGGCCAGCTTGCGCCGGGAGGGGATGTGGTCGGCCGGGCCGAGGACCACACCGATGCGCTCGTGCCCCAGCAGGGTCAGGTGGCGCCACGCCTGCTCGACCGCGACGGCGTCGTCGCAGGAGACGCAGGGGAAGTCCAGCTCCTCGACCGGGGCGTTGATCAGCACGACCGGGATGCGCCGTTCGGCGAGCTGCCGGTAGTGGTCGTGCGGGGCGTCGGCCTGGGCGAACAGGCCGCCGGCGAAGACCACTCCGGACACGTGCTGCTGGAGGAGCAGATCGACGTAGTCCGCCTCGGAGACGCCGCCCTTGGTCTGGGTGCACAGCACCGGGGTGAGTCCCTGCTGGGCGAGCGCACCGCCGATGACCTCGGCGAGCAGGGGGAAGATCGGGTTCTGCAGCTCGGGCAGGACCAGGCCGACCAGGCGCGCCCGCTCGCCGCGCAGCTGAGTGGGACGCTCGTAGCCGAGGACGTCCAGCGCGGTGAGCACGGACTGCCGGGTGGCGTCCGAGACTCCGGGCTTGCCGTTGAGGACTCGGCTGACCGTGGCCTCGCTGACACCTACCTTCTTGGCTACCTGAGCAAGTCGTCGCGTCATGAGCGCAAGGCTAGCGCAAGCCGCGCAAACGGCTTGCGCCAGCCTTTGTGCCTCCGTTCAGTCTCCGTGAGGGACCGGTGGACGCCTTTCGGCGGACAGGTCAGGGATTGATGTTGATCCTGAAGGTGGAGGTGGTGTTGCGGATGTCCACGGCGTTGCCGTTGAAGCGCAGGCCGTTGAAGGTGACCTCACCGACCGCCGGGCCCTGCTCCGGTTCCGGCATCTCGTTGGCCCACAGTCCGAACCCGGACTTCGCGTCGTAGGCGTCGCCGCTCTTGCGCGCACCCGTGATCGAGATGTCGGTGAGGACCGTGTCCTTGATCGGGTTCACCGGGTGCCCGCCCAGGTACTGGGTCTGGAACATGATCCCGTGGTAGGTCGGATCCACGATGTCCACGTCGTTGACGCGGATGCCCTGGAACACCTTCGAGGCGGAGAACAGCCAGATTCCGGGGAAGGTCTGACTGCCCCAGAAATGGCCGCCGGAGCGGACCACCGAGACGTTCTCCACGGTCGTCGGCTCGGTGCCGAACCCGTTCATCGGATAGCCGAAGTCCAGCGAGCTGATCGTGATGCCCGAGTAGACCAGGGTGTCGGCGATGTGGATGTTGCGGAAGGTGTTGTCGTAGCCGCCGTAGACGGCGATGCCCGCGGCCCGCCAGGTGAGGATCGAGGTCAGGTTCTCGTAGAGGTTGTCCTTCATGTCGGCGCCGCCCGCGTCGATCGCGGAGAACAGCGCGAAGCTGTCGTCGCCGGAGGCCCGGGACTCGTTGTTGACCACGTGGTTGTCCGTCGAGCCGTTGGTCATGTTGACGGCGTCGGCGAACGTGTTGCGGATGCGCGAGTTGCTGATGGTCACACGGTCGGTGTTGGCACCCCAGTAGAGGCAGACCATGTGCTCGGTCCAGGTGTTGTCGATGACGATGTCCGACACGTTCGCGAAGTCGAACACCTTGCCGGGACCGTCGATGCGCGAGGTGTAGTTGCCGAAGTAGGCGAAGTTCCTGAACGAGGACCCCTTCGCGGAGTTCTCGGCCCGGAAGCCGACGTCGGTGTTGTCCTGGCCCGACGGGGCGTGGAACTGCGTGTACCAGGGCCCGGCGCCGACCACCTGCACGGCCTTGCCGTACACCTGGAACTTGCCGGCCGTCTGGTAGTCGCCCGGCGGGAGGTAGACGCCGGTGAGCCTGCCGGTGGTGTCCATGCGGACCCGGTCCAGGGCGTTCTGCACGTCCTGGTGGCCGAAGCCGGTCGGGACGGCGTACGCGGCCGGGTCCGGGTTGGCGACCGGCGCGACCTGTTCCAGGCTGACGAAGTCGATCGCGTACCGGGACGTGTTGGCCGTGTCCTTCTGCAACCGGATCTTGGCCCCCTCCGGAACGGTCTCGCCCAGCATCAGGCGCGCCTCGTCGTAGATGTGGCGCGGGGCTCCCGCGGACGGGGCGTTGCCCGGGCCTGCCTCCGCCCCGTACAGCCAGGCGTACTTCGAGGTGAGCGGCAGCACCTTGCGGAAGGTGCCGTCGACGTAGACGTTGAGGGTGGCGTCGATGCCGCCGCCGCCCGCGGAGTCCGGGATGAGAAGCGGGTGACCAGTGTGTTGGTGGCGGCCCGGGTTGTGAACTCCACGTACTCACCGGTGCTGTTGAGGGTGACCGCCTTGCGGCCCGATGCCTCTCCGGCGAGGTCGCCGACGGTCCGGTTGGGCCCGACGGTCGCCGCTCCGCCGCCGGTCGCGCCGTCCTCCGCCTCGTACATGTCGTAGGGCATGTTGGCGCCGCGTCCGACGAACAGGGACTGGGTGGCGCTGTTGTTCTCCCGTTTGACGGGCAGTTCGTTGGCGTCGGCGGCGACGGTCGTACGCACCGTGTACGAGCCGTTGGCCGCGGTCCAGGTGCCCACAGTGACGGCGCCGGTGGTGGCACCGGCCGCGATCGTGCCGTCGTACGAGCCGGTCAGGGTCCGCACGGTGGCGCCCTTGGAGTCGACCAGTGCGACGGTGATGCCGTGCGCGCCGCCCGCCGAGCCGATGGTGCCCTGGTTGCGCAGGGCGACCTTGAAGGTGACGGTGTCGCCGTCCGCCGGGCCGGACGGTGAGGTGGTCAGTACCGGCACGAGGTCGGAGCTGCTGACCGGGCGTACGACGAGTGAACCGGGGCTGGTGTAGGTGTTGTTGGTCTCGTTCTGCTCGATGACCGCACCGGCGTCGTCGGCGACGGCACTGAGCTGGTAGGTGCCCGCGTCCCGTGCCCCGATGGAGGCGGTGACGGTGCGCTGCGCTCCGGCCGCGAGGGCGCCGGCGGCCGCGGGGGCG
>NZ_JAPWHT010000368.1:0-10530 GCF_027270795.1 Streptomyces sp. ActVer | reverse complement strand
GGGGCCGGAGGGGTGGCTGACGCCGGGGCCGGAGGGGTGGCTGACGCCGGGTCCAGCGGGGTGGTGGACGCCAGGTCCAACGGGGTGGCCGACGCCAGGTCCGGAGAGGTGGCGGGCGCCGGGTCAGCATCCTGTGAGGCCGCGGAGCGGCCGGGAAGCTGGGGCGCGGAGCGGTCAGTGCCTGCCGCGGAGCGGCTTTGGGTCCTGGCCGCGGAGCGGCCGACGCCTGCCGCGGAGCGGGCTCCGTCGGCAATCGCCTCGCGGTAGCGGGCGACCGTGCCTTCCGCGGCCTTGGCCCACGTGAACCGCTCCAGCACGCGCGAGCGTCCGGCTGAGCCGAGTCGTTCACGCAACCGGGGGTCACCCAACAGCCTGCTCAGCCCGGCGGCCAGCGCGCCCGCGTCGCCGGGCCTGACGGCCAGGCAGGTCTCGCCGTCGGGGCCGGTGACCTCGGGGATGGCCCCGCCGGTCGTGGCCACGAGCGGCGTACCGGTGGCCATCGCCTCGGCGGCGGGCAGCGAGAAGCCCTCGTAGAGGGAAGGCACGCAGGCGACCTCGGCGGACCGTACGAGGTCGACGAGCTCCGCGTCCGAGATGCCCTTCACGAACTCGACGGAGCCTTCGAGGCCGTACCGCTCGATGAGCTGGGCGACCGGCCCGTCCTCGGCACGCTTACCGACGACGACGAGGTGGGCGGCGGGATGCTCCGTTCGGACCTTGGCGAGCGCCTCGACGAGGAAGACGAGGCCCTTGAGGGGAACGTCCGCGCTGGACGTGGTGACGATCCGGCCCGGCACCTGCGGCACGGACGGATCCGGCGAGAAGAGGTCGGTGTCGGCGCCGATGTGGACGACGTGGATGCGGTCGTCGCGTACGCCGAGGTGGTCGACGATCTCCTGGCGGGACGTGCCGGAGACGGTGAGCACGGAGGGGAGGCGGCGGGCGACGCGCTTCTGCATGCGCGTGAACGCGTACCAGCGGCGTACGGACATCCGGCGGCGCCGGCCCTCCGCGGCGTCCAGCTCCAACTGCCGGTCCACGGTGATGGGGTGGTGGATGGTGGTGACCAACGGGGCGCCCACATCCCCCAGCAACCCATAGCCCAGGGTCTGGTTGTCGTGCACGACGTCGAAGTCGCCGCGGCGGGCGCGGAGATGGCGGCGGGCCCGCAGGGAGAACGTCAGAGGTTCCGGGAAGCCGCCGGTCCACATCGTGCCGACCTCGAGCGCGTCGACCCAGTCGCGGTACTCGTCACGCTTCGGCGTCCGAAAGGGATCCGGGTGGCGGTACAGGTCGAGGCTGGGCAGTTCCGTGAGGGAGAGCCCGTCGAGCCCTTCGCCCTCGTCGAGCACGGGGTAGGGCTGGGAGCCGATGACCTCGACCTGGTGGCCGAGGCGGGCGAGCTCGCGCGAGAGGTGCCGTACGTAGACACCCTGGCCGCCGCAGAACGGGTTCCCTTTATAGGTGAGGAGCGCGATGCGCAGCGGTCGGTCGGCGTCGGCGGCCGAGCCCGCGTGGAGGCCTGCCTCCATGGCCTCATGGGTCACTCTCGGCCCCCTTCTTCCAGCACGTTCCCGCGAGATTACTTCGGGACGGTAATCTAGAACAAGTTTCAGACTTGATCGTTCAGGGAGCACAGAATCTACCGGCAGGTAGCTCTCCTGTGAGCGGTGGATCAGGTGATTCACGCCACGGCCGGGCTCTACTCTGCTGTCGCCCACTCGTCCCCATCGAGCCCTCTGTTGTACGAATCTTGTACGAACGTCACGGAATCGGGATCCATGCCTGCGGAAGCCAAGACTGCGGCGAAGGCCGCGCAGCCGGCGGTACGGGCCGCGCAGCCGGTCACTCCCCCGCTCACCGAGCGCCAGGAGGCGCGGCGGCGGCGCATCCTGCACGCGAGCGCGCAGCTGGCGAGCCGGGGCGGGTTCGACGCCGTGCAGATGCGGGAGGTCGCGGAGTCGTCCCAGGTGGCCCTGGGCACGCTCTACCGCTACTTCCCGTCCAAGGTGCACCTGCTGGTCGCGACCATGCAGGACCAGCTCGCCCATATGCACGGGACGCTCCGCAAGAAGCCGCCGGCGGGCGACACGGCGGCGGAGCGGGTGGCGGAGACGCTGATGCGCGCCTTCCGCGCCCTTCAGCGCGAGCCGCATCTCGCCGACGCGATGGTCCGCGCCCTGACGTTCGCCGATCGCAGCGTCAGCCCGGAGGTCGACCAGGTCTCCCGCCAGACCACGGTGATCATCCTCGATGCGATGGGCCTCGACGACCCCACCCCCGCCCAGCTCTCCGCGGTCCGAGTCATCGAACACACCTGGCACTCGGCCCTGATCACCTGGCTCTCGGGCCGCGCCTCCATCGCCCAGGTCAAGATCGACATCGAGACGGTGTGCAGGTTGATCGACCTGACGTCAACGGACGACTGACCTGTGCTACTGCCATCGATTTCACCGCTGCTACCATTTTCGGCATGCCGATGATCACAGTGGAATTCACCGAGGAAGAGCTCGCTTTCGCCAAGGCGCACGCGGCCTCGCTCGGCAAGTCGATGCGTTCCCACGCGCACGACATAATCCTCGCGGACGCACAGCGGACGGCGTTCCTGCAGGGTGTCGACGAGACCGTCGCGTGGGCCATGGACGTGTTCAAGGACATGCCGGAGGGCATGCGTTGAGCCCTGTCATCCGCGTCGACGCGGGGTGGATCCTGGAGGTCCAGACGCGCGTCTCGCCCGTCAACACCCCCGTCGCCGACTGGGGCGCCCTGGATGCCATGGCGGACCGCCACCTCTTCGAGCAGCCACACGGCCAGCTCTACTACGAGGAGCCGGCCGCGCGTGCCGCCACGTTGTTCCACACCGCTCTGCTCCTGCGGCCCTTCGCCGACTTCAACGCCGTCATCGGCTGGGCCTGCACCGCGCTCTACATGAACGCCTCCGAGCAGCCGGTCGACCCCAAACCCGACGACGTTCACCTGCTGGCCGGAGCCATCCGAGCCCAGGAAGCAGACCTCCGGGACGTAGCCCGCACCATCGCCTCCTGGCGGTAGGACCGGCAGGCCCCGCCACCCTCCGCGCTCACTCCTCCGGCGGAAACACCGCCTCCCCGCTCCCCAGCAGGGTGATCATGATCGCCTCCACCGGACACCCCTCCGCCGCCTCCAGGACCTTCTCGTTGGCGTCGGCCTCCGGCTCCGCCGGGTGGGACTGCATGGCGGAGTCGAGGTGGAAGGCGGTGGGGGCGAGGTGGGTGCACTGGGCCGAGCCGATGCAGAGGGAGCGGTCGACCTCGACGTGCCAGCGGTCGCCCATCGGTCAGGCCTCCCAGCCGGCGGGCAGGTGGATCATCTTGTGCTCCAGGAACTCGCTGTAGCCCTCGGGGCCGAACTCGCGCCCCAGGCCGGAGTTCTTGTAGCCGCCGAAGGGGCCGAGCATGTCGAGGCTGAAGGTGTTGACGGAGTACGTGCCGGTACGGACCTGGCGGGCCACGTCGATGCCACGCGCCACGTCGGCCGTCCAGACGCTGCCGCTCAGCCCGTAGTCGGAGTCGTTGGCGATCTTGACCGCCTCGGCCTCGTCGCCGTACGGGAGAAGGCAGATCACCGGCCCGAAGATCTCCTCGCGAGCGATCCGCATGGAGTTGTCGACGTCACCGAAGAGCGTCGGCTCGACGTACCAGCCGCGGTCGAGACCGGGCGGACGCCCGCCGCCCGTGAGGATCTTGGCGCCTTCCTCCTGGCCGATACGGATGTAGTCGAGGTTGCGCTGCTGCTGCCGTTGCGCGACCAGCGGGCCCACCTGGGTCGCCGGATCCAGCGGATCGCCGACCACGAGCGCGTTCGCGGCCGCGGCGAACGCCTCCGCGAACTCGTCGTAGCGCGAGCGCGGCAGCAGGATGCGGGTCTGGGCGACGCACGCCTGGCCGTTGTTCATCCAGGCCGCCGAGACGATGCCCGGCACGGAGGTCTCGATGTCCGCGTCCGGCAGGACCACCGCCGCCGACTTCCCGCCCAACTCCAGTGTCACGCGCGTGAGATTGCGCGAGGCGACCTCCATGACGCGCCGGCCCGCGGCGACCGAACCCGTGAAGGAGACCTTGTCGATTCCGGGATGCCCGACGAGATACTCGCTCACCTCGCGGTCCGCCGGCAGGATCGACAGAACTCCCTCCGGCAGCCCGGCGTCCTTCGCGATCTCGCCGAGTATGTACGCGTCGAGCGGCGACTCGGGTGAGGGCTTGAGCACGACCGTGCAGCCGGTCAGCAGCGCGGGCGCGAGCTTGGCCGCCGCCACGAACTGCGGGACGTTCCAGGGCGCGACGGCCGCGACGACCCCGACCGGCTCGCGCCGAACGAGGATCTTCCCGAGCACTCCGTCGCGCGCCTCCTCGTACGTGAAGTCCCGCGCGACCGTGATCGCCGCGTCCCACACCATCATCGCGCCGAGGGCCTGCGCGAGGACGCTCCAGGAGTACGGGGAGCCGTTCTCGGAGGAGATGACGCGGGCGATCTCCTCGTGACGTACGGCGATCCCGTCCTTGATCCGGTTGACGACCTCGATGCGCTCGTCGAGGGACATCCGCGGCCAGGGCCCCTCGTCGAACGCGGTCCGCGCGACCGCGACGGCCCGGTCGACGTCCGCCCGCGAGGCGTGCGGCACCCGGCCGATGACCTCCTCGGTGTGCGGGGAGACCACCTCGATCACGTCCTGGCCCAGGGGAGCGGCCAGCTCCCCGCCGATGAACAGCTGTCCGTGTTCCACGAGCTCGGTCATGGCCGACTGCCTCTCCGCGGGACTTTTTCTGACGGTTCATCAGAAACAACAACACTGGAACTGATACCAGTTCCGGTTGGAGGAGTCCACGGACCTCACACCACTTCACCGCTCCCGTGATCCATCACCCCGACCCGGTGAGTGACTTGGGCTCCCATTGGAACTGGTTCTAGTTATAGTGGCCGGGAGTCGGCGACAGGGGAACCCATGGCACAGGTGACCGATCACGGCGGCGGCGTACGGTCCGTCGAGGTTCCCATCCCGGACAATCCACTCGGAACGACGCTCGTGTATGTCGTGGACACCGACCGCGGGCCGGTGCTGATCGACACGGGCTGGGACGACCCGGCGTCCTGGGACGCGCTCGTGGAGGGGCTCGTGACGTGCGGGACATCCGTCGCGGAGATCCACGGAGTGGTGATCACCCATCACCACCCGGACCACCACGGCCTGTCGGGCAAGGTGCGGGAGGCGTCCGGCGCCTGGATCGCGATGCACGCCGCCGACATCTCGATCGTACGGCGGACGCGCGGGACGAAGCCCGGACGCTGGTTCACGTACATGGCCGACAAGTTGACCGCCTCGGGCGCGCCCGAGGAACACGTGGCGCCGATGCGCACCGCCCGCTCGCGGATGTTCCCCGGCGCCTCCCCCGCGCTCCCCGACCGCGAGATCGTCCCCGGCGAGTTCCTCGACCTCGCCGGCCGCCGGCTCCGCGCGATCTGGACCCCGGGCCACACCCCCGGCCATGTCTGCCTCCACCTTGAGGAGGCCCACCCTGCCCAACTCCCTGGCCACGGGCGCTTGTTCTCCGGCGACCACCTGCTGCCGAGGATCACCCCGCACATCGGCCTGTACGAGGACCCGGACGACGAGACCGTCGCCGACCCGCTCGGTGACTACCTCGACTCCCTGGAACGGATCGGCCGCCTCGAACCGGCCGAGGTCCTCCCGGCCCACCTGCACGCGTTCACCGACGCCCCGTCCCGCGTAAGGGAGTTGCTCGACCACCACGAGTCCCGCCTGACGGACCTCCGCTCGCTCCTCTCCACCCCGCTCACCTCCTGGCAGCTCGCCGTCCGCATGGAGTGGAACCGCCCGTGGGACGACATCCCCTACGGATCGAGGAACATCGCTGTCTCGGAGGCGGAGGCCCACCTGCGCCGACTGGTGAAACTGGGCCACGCGGAGGCGGTACCGGGGAGCGATCCGGTGACGTACATGGCTGTTTGAGCCCGCCTTCCCCGGACGCACGGGCATGTCCGGTGGCTCAAAGGTGGAAGCGTCCGCGCGGGAGCCCGGCCGGACAGGGCGGCCCCACAGGCGGCCCCACAGGCGCCCCTCAGGGTCTTGCTACGGGCCGGTACAGTGAGCAGGTCGTCATCACAGTCGTACGGGGGGAAGCCGGTGCAAATCCGGCGCTGACCCGCAACCGTGTGCCGCCCGGCCGATCAGTGGATCAGTCGATCAGGGGCGGTGAGCCGGACTGCCCCGTACGGACGTGACCGGCTCGCGTCACCGGAACCGCCGGTGACCGGCACCGTCGAGGCATACGGAGCCGAGCCGCCTTGGATTCCAGGCTGCCCGGCTCCCTGACCGGGAGAGGCATCCGCCGATCATGTTTGTCCGCCGCAGCGCAGCGGTACTGGCCGCCACCGCCGTGATCGGTACGGCGTTCGCGCCGGCCGCCCTCGCCGACGAGTCGCCCGGCGCGACCCCGTCCCAGGCGTTCCCCTCCGCCCTGTACGGCGGCACGGACCCCACCTACGACGGCGTCTGGCGGCAGTCGCTCGCGCTGCTCGCCCAGGACACCGTGGATGTGAAGCCCGCGAAGAAGTCCGTCGACTGGCTCGTCGGCCAGCAGTGCGAGAGCGGGGCCTTCGCGGCGTACCGCCCCGACCCGAGCGCGAAGTGCGACGCCAAGACCAAGGTCGACACGAACAGCACGGCCGCCGCGTTGCAGGCCCTGGAGGCCCTCGACGCGAGCGACGCCGTGACGGGCGCGGCCGTGAAGTGGCTGAAGTCCGTGCAGAACAAGGACGGCGGCTGGGGCTACTTCCCCGGCACGCCCAGCGACACCAACTCGACGTCCGTCGTGATCGGGGCCCTGGACGCCGGGGACACCGACCCGAAGGACGTGCCCTCGAAGGACGACCGGACGCCGTACGACGCCCTGCTCGGCCTCTCCGTCCCCTGCGACGGGACCGGCGGCGGTGCCTTCGCCTTCCAGCCGGACAAGAAGGGCAAGCTCGCGGCGAACGCGGACGCCACGGCGGCGGGGGTGCTGGGTGCCCTCGGGGAGGGGCTCGACACCGATCCCGACGAGGACGGTGACGACAAGGCATCGCCGAAGGCGTCCCAGTGCACGGGCGGCGACTCCTTCACGATCGAGGACGCGGCGGCCAACGGTGCCCTGTACCTCGCGGGCGCGGTCGCCAAGAACGGCTACCTGAAGTCCTCCCTCCCCGGCGCCGAGGACCAGCCCGACTACGGCAACACCGCCGACACGGTCGTCGCGCTCGCCGCCGCGGGCCGCACGGCCGACACCGAGAAGCCGCTGGCCTGGCTGGAGAAGAACTCCGGTACCTGGGCGGCGAAGAGCGGCCCGGCGGCGTACGCGCAGCTGATCTTCGCGGCGAACGCCACCGGCACGGACCCGCGCGCCTTCGGCGGCGCCGACCTCGTGAAGCAGCTCGGCGCGACCGGCCCCGCGGCGACGTCCTCCGACGCCTCCACCGCCCCGGCGGACGGCAAGAACGACGAGGCAGATGCTTCGGACGAGGACGACGGCGGGGTCAGCCTCTGGTGGATCATCGGGGTCGGCCTGGTCGGCGGCATCGGCATCGGCTTCCTCCTCAGCGGCCGTAACAAGAAGCAGCAGCCGTGACCTGCCGCCGCCTGGTTCTGCCGGTCCTGTGTCTCCTGCTCGCCGTCCTCGGCACGGCGGGGCAGGCCCAGGCGGTCGGCTACCGCTACTGGTCCTTCTGGGACCGGGACTCCACCGCCGGTACGTGGGTGTACGCGACCCAGGGGCCGTCGACCGCGCGCCCCTCGGACGGTGACGTCCAGGGGTTCCGCTTCTCGGTGAGCGAGGACTCGAAGGACTCGGCGAAGCCGCGCGGGGGCGCCGACTTCGCGACGATCTGCGCGAAGACGCCCGCGCGGGAGGGGTCCAAGCGGGTCGGCCTCGTCCTCGACTTCGGCACGGCCGCGGACGCCCCGTCCGGCTCGACACCGCCCCGCCCCCGCACGGCCTGCGCCCTCATCGACGACGACGCCACGACCGCGGACGCCCTCGCCGCCGTCGCCAAACCCCTCCGCTACGACACCAACGCCCTGCTCTGCGCCATCGCGGGCTACCCCACCACGGGCTGCGGAGAACCGGTCGCGGGCGACCGCCCGAAGACTTCGGCGTCGCCCGGCACGGAGGCGGAGAGCAAGCGCGGTGACGGCAACGGGGACGGCGGCCCCTCGGTGGGCCTGCTGGCCGGAATCGCCGCGGTGGCGGCCCTGGGCGCGGCAGCCGTGTGGCAAGCACGCCGCCGCCGCGACTGACGGGCCTTGCGATGACCGCCAGCAACGACGACCGACACCGGGGACGCGATACCGCAGCTGCCAGTGCTGTGGGCAGGCGTTCCGCAGGGCGATGGGGGTCCCCCCGCTTGAGCGGAGCCGAGAGTGGGGGAGGGTGGGCACAGCCGCAGACTCCGGGTGCCCTGTCCCAGGAGTCCAACGCAGACTCACCGCCCCACAGGCAACCCGCACCAACGCAATCCACCCAGGCGCCTGGTGGCTCTGGGCCCTGGGCCTGGGCACGGCAGCCTCCCGCACAACGAACCCCCTCCTCCTCACCCTCCTCATCGGCGTAGCCGGCTACGTAGTAGCCGCCCGCCGAACAGAGGCCCCCTGGGCCCACTCCTACGGCGCCTTCGTGAAACTCGCCCTGGCCGTCCTGCTCATCCGCCTCGCGTTCGCAGTGGTCCTCGGCTCCCCCATCCCCGGCACCCACACCCTCCTCACCCTCCCCGAACTCCCCCTCCCCGACTGGGCGGAGGGCATCCGCATCGGAGGCCGAGTCACCGCGGAAGGCCTCGTCTTCGCCCTCTACGACGGCCTGAAACTCGCCACCCTCCTCATCTGCGTAGGCGCGGCGAACGCCCTCGCGAACCCGGCCCGCCTCCTCAAATCCCTCCCAGGAGCCTTGTACGAAGCGGGAGTTGCCGTAGTAGTGGCCCTCACCTTCGCCCCGAACCTGATCGCGGACGTCCAGCGCCTGCGCGCCGCCCGTCGCCTCCGAGGCCGCCCGGACAAGGGCCTGCGCGGCCTGCTCCAGGTCGGACTCCCGGTTCTGGAGGGCGCGTTGGAGCGGTCCGTCTCCCTCGCGGCGGCGATGGACGCGCGCGGCTACGGCCGCACGGCGGACGTACCGCGAACCGTCCGCCGCACCACCGCCGCACTCACGCTCGGCGGCCTGGTCGGGGTCTGCGCCGGAACGTACGGCCTGCTCACCGCGGAAGGCGGCAGCTACGGCCTGCCCGTACTGCTCGCCGGACTCGCCGCGGCCCTCGGCGGCCTGTGGCTCGGCGGCCGCCGCTCGCTGCGTACCCGCTACCGGCCGGACGCGTGGGGCGTACGCGCATGGCTGGTCGCCGCGTCCGGCGCGGCGGTCGCGACGCTGCTGATCCTGTACGCCTCGTACTCCCCGTCCAACTCCGCGGCCCTGCACCCCGGCATGGTCCCGCTGACCGCGCCGACCCTCCCCCTGTGGCCCGCGGCAGCAGTCCTGCTCGGCCTGCTCCCCGCCTTCATCGCCCCCGCACCCGAGAACACCCGCCCCAAGACCGCCCACCCCGAGCACACACGCCCCGAGAACACCCGCAAGGAACCCTCATGATCCGCTTCGAGAATGTCTCCGTGACATACGACGGAGCGGCAGGGCCGACCGTCCAGGACATCGAACTCATCGTCCCCGAGGGGGAGTTGATGCTACTGGTCGGACCGTCCGGGGTCGGCAAGTCGACGGTGCTCGGCGCGGTGAACGGACTGGTCCCGCACTTCACGGGCGGCACCCTGCGCGGCCGCGTGACGGTGGCGGGCCGCGACACCCGTACCCACAAGCCGCGCGAACTCGCGGACGTGGTCGGCACGGTGGGCCAGGACCCGCTGTCGCACTTCGTGACGGACACGGTCGAGGACGAACTCGCCTACGGAATGGAGTCGTTGGGCCTCGCGCCCGACGTGATGCGCCGCCGCGTCGAGGAGACGCTCGACCTGCTCGGCCTCGCCGACCTGCGCGACCGCCCCATCTCCACGCTCTCCGGCGGGCAGCAGCAGCGCGTGGCGATCGGCTCGGTCCTCACCCCGCACCCCAAGGTCCTGGTCCTCGACGAACCGACCTCGGCCCTCGACCCGGCCGCCGCGGAGGAGGTACTCGCCGTCCTCCAGCGCCTCGTCCACGACCTCGGCACGACGGTCCTCATGGCCGAGCACCGTCTGGAACGCGTCATCCAGTACGCCGACCAGGTCGCCCTCCTCCCCACCCCCGGCGCCCCGCTCGTACTGGGCACACCGTCCGAGGTCATGGCCGTTTCCCCGGTGTACCCGCCGGTGGTGGCACTGGGCAGGCTCGCCGGTTGGTCACCCCTGCCGCTGACGGTGCGGGACGCCCGTCGACGAGCAGGCGCACTCCGGGAGCGGCTGGAGAACACCACGTACGAACCGGCGAACACGACGAGCACGTACGCGAACACCGCAGC
>NZ_JAPWHT010000367.1:0-10533 GCF_027270795.1 Streptomyces sp. ActVer | reverse complement strand
CCCGGCTGGCGAGCTGACGGGTCGCGGCGGGCGAACGCCCCACCACGGTCGCGACCTCGTCGAAGGGCACGGCGAACAGGTCGTGCAGCACGAAGGCGAGCCGCTCGGCCGGCCCCAGGGTCTCCAGTACGACGAGCAGGGCGAGGCCCACCGAGTCGGCGAGCAGCGCCTGTTGCTCGGGGTCGGCCCCGCTGACGGGCGCGAGGACGGGTTCCGGCATCCGTACGCCCGGCTGCTCGTCCAGCGGCTCCTCGCGGCGCGTGCGGCGGGAGCGCAGCATGTCGAGACAGATGCGGCCGACCGCGGTCGTCAGCCAGCCGCCCAGGTTCGCGATCCCACTGGTGTCCGACCGGCTGAGCCTGAGCCAGGCCTCCTGAACGGCGTCGTCGGCCTCGGCGGGCGAACCGAGCATGCGGTGGGCGACGGCCCGCAGACGGACCCGATGCGTTTCGAACCGCAGGGCGAGAATTTCGGCACCGTCGCCACTCCCAGGGCCGTTCCGATGACCGTTGCCTTTGCCTTCCACCCCTCCGTCCGACTTTTCTTCGGCCTTTTCTTCCGGCGTCAGGAATTCGTCCCCACTCATGCGCCGCATCTCGTCCGCCACTGCTGTTCCGCACTCCCGCGCGGCCCGTCGACGAGTAGACGAACCGCGGAAGGCGGATGTGACAAAGGACGCAGGCGCCGAGATTCAGTACGCGGACTCTCAGGCCCAGTAGGCAGGCGGACCCTAGGTCCAGTCGCGCCCGGAACGCCCCCGCTTCATGTCGCCGCGCTGCTTCTTCTCGCGCAGCCGGCGCTCGTTGATCCCGCGGGGGATCCGGGTGGCGCGGCGGGCCCTCGGCGGCGGGGCGGTGGCCTCGGCGAGCAGCGAGGCGAGCCGGACGGCCGCGGTCTCGCGGTTGCGCCACTGGGAGCGGTGCTCGGAGGAACGCACGCTGACGACGCCGTCGACGAGCCGCCCGGCCAGCTTGGCGAGGGCACGCTCCTTCCACACCGGCGGCAGCGCCTCCGTCTTCGCCAGGTCGAAGCGCAGCTCCACCTGGGAGTCGGAGGTGTTGACGTGCTGCCCGCCCGGCCCGGAGGACCGCGAGAAACGCCACATGAGCTCGGCCTCGGGCAGCGAGACGGAGCCACGGATGACGTAAGGACCGGACATGCCCCCATGGTCCCTTGCCCGTCCGGTCCACGTCACCCGTTTTTCGGCGCGTCGCCACACCCCTCCGGGAGGCTAGGTAAAGAAAGTAAAGAGGTGCGGAACCCTGGGGACCCCCTTCGGCGTTCTTAGGGGTGCCGGTAGCTTCGTCCCGTACGAAGCCCGACGCGCAGGACCGCAGGACAGCACAATCGCAGGACCGCACGACCCGTACGTACGTCAAACGAGGGAAGGACTCCCAACAATGGCTGTAAGCCTGTCCAAGGGTGGCAACGTCTCGCTCACCAAGGAGGCTCCGGGCCTGACCGCCGTCACCGTGGGCCTCGGCTGGGACGTCCGCAGCACCACGGGTACCGACTTCGACCTGGACGCCTCGGCCATCGCGGTCAACCCCGCGGGCAAGGTCTACTCGGACGGCCACTTCGTCTTCTTCAACAACAAGCAGACCCCGGACCAGACGATCGTCCACACCGGCGACAACCGCACGGGTGAGGGCGCCGGCGACGACGAGGCGATCAACGTCAACCTGGCCGGCCTCCCGGCCGACGTCGACAAGATCGTCTTCCCGGTCTCCATCTACGACGCGGAGACCCGCTCGCAGAACTTCGGCCAGGTCCGCAACGCGTACATCCGCATCGTGAACCAGGCCGGCGGCACCGAGATCGCCCGCTACGACCTCTCGGAGGACGCGGCCACCGAGACGGCCATGGTCTTCGGCGAGCTGTACCGCAACGGCGCGGAGTGGAAGTTCCGCGCGGTCGGCCAGGGCTACGCCTCCGGCCTGACGGGCATCGCCCAGGACTTCGGCGTCAACGTCTGACGGCCGAACCCCGCCTGAACGGCAGCGGAGGAGCCCCCGATCCGGCACACCCGGACCGGGGGCTCCTCGTCATTGCCCCACCACTCCGGCGGGACACAACAGCTCTGGCGCCGTGCGATTGGGTGAGCAGGTGATCAGGGCGAGGCACAGAAACAGCGGGCGGCCGAGGTAGAAGCCCAGCGACACATCGCAGCCACAGGTCAGTCTCTCCGCCGCCGACGCAGCCGTGTCAGCGATCCAAGCCGCGGACTGCTGGCGTCGGCAACTGAAACGAGGCGCGTATTCGACGAGCTGCGACCCCAGCCACGCTGATGCGTCCTTCGGATTACGCCACGTGCCCCGGATGTGCCCAGCCGGTTTCAACAGCCAGTGCGCCGTCTCGATCGAAGGCACCTCGGACACCGCGAACTCCGCGGCGGCGCGCCGGTGCCGTCGGACGATCTCCGGATCGCAACCCGTGACAGGTTCCGCCGGAGCAGGTCGGCGGGTTCCTTCCTGATCGAAGCGTGACTTCTCACCCACCCACAGGTAGCCGTGGTGGTGCAACCGGGCTTCCTGCTCTCTGCCCTATGCGCCAAGACCGAAGCGGGTCGGGTCGATACCGGCCGCGTAGAGTTCGGCCGTCGTGAACCGCAGCGGCTCCGCGTCCGGCTTCTTGCTGTCGCCGACAGCCCAGGCGTCGGGGCCGATCCGAGCCAGCGTCACGCACGATTCTCCGTCCGGGTGGGTGTTGCCGCCGCACGCCTTGGCGAACTCGGCACGTCCGATGGGGATGCGGTACAGGTCGACTACACGCATGGCTCACCTCTCCGAGCAGGTTGTCGTCACCCTTGTAGGCAGGACGACGCAGGACAGGGTCCATACGCCATCCACTGACGATGCACAGAGCGTCAGGCCGGACAGCACGGCAGTCCAACGAACTTCTACACACTTGCGCCGGTTCACTCGAGTGCGTCGATGGCAGACGTGATCAGCTTCCGCGCCTGGGCTCCGTAGACCGCAATCCCCGCCAACTCGGCGAACGTCCGCACATACTCGGCGATCCCATCCGGTTGACGCACGTTGAGGTGCGCACTGACCAGTTCCACGCCGACCTGGTCGTCATCAAAGATCGAGAACGACTCGGTCGGCCAGGCACGCCCACGAGGAACACCCATCGGAATGACGCCGAGACTTACCGAGGGAAATGAAGCAGTAGTAATGAGCCGACCCAGCTGAGCCGCCATGGTCTCGCCATTGCCGATGACGGTACGAAGAACCCACTCTTCAACGAGGAATGCGAACCTACGACCGGCAGAGTGGAGTACGTTCTGGCGTGCCATCCTCACGGCCACCGCATCAGCAATGTCCCCTGGAGCCTCACGAAGAGAAGCGACGGTCTCCAGTACCGAGCAGGTGTAGCCGGGTGTCTGTAATAACCCGGGGACGACCCATGACTGGTAGAAGCGAAACCGGTGCGTGCGCTCGTATAGCGGCAGAACCGACGCCTGCACATGCCTCAGGCCCGCACGCTCCAGGCGCCGCCAGTCGACATACATTTCCTCTATGCCGCGAGCCATGGCGACCAGCTCTGAGACCTGATCCTCCGCACTGCACACTTCGGCCCAGACACGAATATCGGTTTCTGAGGGGAGAGTTACACCGTTCTCGATACGCGAGGACTTGGACTCATGCCAACCGGCACGGGCGGCGAGCGCCCGCGCCGTTGTGAACCCCGCCGCTTGGCGGATCTCCCGAAGACGCTTGCCCAGAGTTCTGCGTGCCTCTTGGACGGCCGAGGACGCTGAAGAAGTCACTTGGAGTACTCGCCGCCGCACTCAGTCAGGACAAACGGTATTCGTCATGCGGAACAGCGCGCTCCCAGACGGCTTCGAAAGCCTCGGTACACAGCCTGACCACGGCCTGATCCGACGTCCGCTCTTCATCACCTTCAGGTGAGAGTTCTCCTTCACCCGTGAAGTGCAGGAAGACGACGAGACTGTCGTCGAACAGCCAGAAGTCGTTCCCAGGCAGCGCCAGATCCGAGGCCCGTCGCCGAGGAAGCCAGCGAACCTGCTCTCCCGCCTCGACATTTCCAGCCGTCACGTGATGCTCGAAGCGAATGTAATCGGTGACCGGCTCCGAGACGATCCGAGATCGTCGCACCACCACTCCTCGCCCGGTGATCTCTCGCATCAGTGCAAGCCAGGAGCTGGTCTCCTGATCCAGATAGCGGGACTCGTCACGGGCCCCCTCGCGCCAGGCCACGTACTCCGGATCCGACTGCATGTAGCCGTCCCGCATCTCAAGATGCACCGCAGACCGCTTGGCCAGTCGGAAAAGCTCCTCAAACGTGGGCTCCTCCGCCACCGTTCACCTCCGGGAAGAACTGCATCATGCGTTTGGGGATCTCGACAACGGTCTCGTGCTCCGGCAGGTCGAGCTGCGCCAGCCGCTCGCCGTCCAGCACCTTCCAGCCCTGGACCAGATAGTTGTCGGTCGCGTCGTCGTAGTACACCGTCGGAGACTTGCCCTCCGGCGATTCAGGATCCTTGCCCAGCAGGTGCAGAGCCATGGCTTCCTCCATGCTTGTGGGCCGACGATCTACGGATCCGAGCTTGCACTCAACTCTCCGGTGCGCGCACTGAACTTGCAGACACTTGCACGGACTTAAGGTTCTTTCCGCCCTCGTTCATGGGCAGGCTTCCTGCCATGACGAAGCCAAGGCAACTGCACGACAAGTGGGACGAACTGCTCCACGAGGGAACCGGGCCTGTGCAGGACGAGTTCCTTGAGCTGGTCCGCAGGACACGGGACTCGCGTCACTACTGCGCCAACGTCGTCTGGGGCAACCTCCAGACCGCCGACTACGCCCGCGCCGTCTTCCAGCGAGTCGTCGATTTCCACGGGATCCCCGACGACGTCGAGGTCGGTGTGGCATGCCGGACGGCCCGCGCCCAGTTCATCGGACAGGGCGGCCGTACATACCGCACCCTGCTCGGCGAACAGGCTCTGCGCACGAATGTCGGCGGCACGGACGTGATGCAGGGCCAACTCACCCACCTCCTGGAAGCCGTCGAAATGCCGGGCCTGAAGCTGGGAGTCATCCCCGCACGGGCAGAACTCGACCTGTACCCAGGGCACTCGTTCTCGATCTTCGACGGAATCCAAGTGGGAGTCGAGACGTTCTCAGCCGGTCTCAACATCACGGACAAGGACGAGGTTGCCATCTACGAGAAGGCGTTCGGCCTGCTTGAACATTCCGCGGTGTACGGGCAGGAAGCTCGGGACTTGATCGAGGCGGAGCTGAACGCAGCCTCCTGAAGGGCTTCTACCGCTCGGCCTTCAAAGCCCTGAGCAGGCCTCGGAGTCTGGCCGGTGCAGCAGTGATCACTGTGTCCGGGGCGTCACTCTCGCGTATCAGGATCTGGCCCTCGTGGTCGGCGACTTCGACGCAGTTCCCGCCCTCCACGCCGGAGAAGGACGACTTCTGCCACTGCACGGACAAGGCGGCGCTCCTCATAGTTCTCGCGCAATGTGATGGATGAGCTGCCGGGACTCCAGCTCACTCAACGACGACCGCTCGGCGATGTCGAGCAGTTGCCGGTACCGGTTCAGCTTGGCCTCGGCTCCGAGGAAGAGACTCCCAACGGGGCTGTCCAACTGGACCGTGTCGAGCTGCCGTACGACTCCGCCGGCATACAGCGGGGCGTCCGTCGCCTCGATGAACTCCTCGCAGGTGAAAGGGAGAACTCGCACCGTCACAGTCGGCCACTCCGAGGCTTCCAGCAGGTATTCGAGCTGCCCCCTGGCGACCTTGCGACCCCCGAAGCGCATCCACAGCGCTGCCTCGTGGATGACAGCCTGGAACCGGGGTGCTGCGTCCCGCTCGAAAATGCTCCGGCGTCGCAGCCGGAACTCGACCCGTGCGTCCACGTCCTCGGCGGGCAGCACCGGCCGGTAGCTGCGGTGAATGGCACGGATGTAGTCCTCGGTCTGGAGAATGCCCGGCACGTTCACCACGTTGGCACTGCGCAAGCACTTGGCGTGGTACTCCAGTTCCGCAAGATCCAGGAACCCGGTGGCGACGACTCCGCGGTACGCCTCCCACCAGCCCTTCTCCCGATCCTCGGCCATCGCGCACAGCGCGTCCACCAGCTTCTCGTCCGAGGCCGAGTACAGCACGGCCAGACGTCGCACACGGTCCGCGCTCACGCCCCAACGCCCGGCCTCGATATGGCTGATCTGTGCTTGGTTGCCACCGAGGAATGCTCCCGCTTCGCGGGCAGCCATCCCTGCCGCCTCCCGGAGCTTGCGCAACTCCGCGCCAAGCCGGGCCTGACGTTCCGTCGGGCTACTCCTGGGTGGCATGGGTTCCCTCCTGGTCGAACGGTCCAAGTCTGCCGCGCGCGCGGCAACCGGGTCCACTCACACGAGTGGCATTTCCGTCACATCCATGAGACGGCACATAGATGTGCCCTACTGTCGTCACCGGCAACGTGCCACGTACCAGTGAGACCACAGTGCAGCCACACCAGTTGGAGCGGCCGAGCCACGGCGGTACACAGCGCGAACCATCACGTGCCGCACAGGAAGAAGCCACATGCCTCTCGCAGTACTCACCGGGGACTCCTCACACACCTACCGCCTCCACGCCCCCAACACGCCCTCCAGTCCAAGGGTCTGTCGCGACACCGTCGCGCTTCTTCTCCGCGTAACCGGTCGGCCGGAACTCGCGGAAACCGCACGCCTGCTGGTGTCCGAAGTCGTGACGAACGTCAACCTCCACACCACCGCATCCACCATCTGTCTCGAAGCGGTGGTCCGCCACGACAACGTGCTCGTCTCCGTGTACGACGACGACCCTGGCGCCGGCCGTCCCCATCTGAGAGTCGCGGACAGTCAGTCCGAGAACGGCCGCGGCTTAGCACTACTCGCCGGGTTGGCCCACGACTGGGGCGTGACCTGGACCAACGAGTTTCGGACGACCGGCAAACGCGTCTGGTTCGAGCTGCGGAGCATCACTGGCGGCTAACCTGCCGCGAGTGATCATCGAACCCCTCACCCTCACGCCGGACCACGACCTCCCCGGCCCGCTCCTCACCGAACTCACCGCGCTCTACGCGTCGAACCACGAGTTCTACGCCCTCAGCGGCGACTTCCCGGACCCCCAGGACATCCGCCCGGAACAGGTGGCGGCGGCGCTGGCCGACGAACTGACCAACCCGGACGTGGACGTCTTACTGGCGCGCAGCGCCGGACAGCTCGCCGCCGTGGCGATCACCCTCGCCCACCACCCCGACCCGACGGACCCCGACCCGTGGATCGGCCTGCTGCTGGTGGCCGCGGAAGAACAGGGCAAGGGACACGGCAGGCAGCTGGCGGCCCACATCGAGGACCGCTTCCGCGAGGCGGGCCGGGACGCCCTACGCCTGGCCGCCCTCGACAACAACCCCGGGGCCCTCGCCTTCTGGACGACCATCGGCTACGAGATCATCGGCCACCGCAAGGACCGCCAACTGGCCCGCCCCTGCGCGGTACTGCGCAAAATCCTGCGCTAGCGCCCCGCGAACTTCCTCGCCGCCCGGCTCTCCGACTCCCTCGAACGATGTAGCGGCAGCTCGTCCACACGGCCGACGCCCCGCTGACCTCGCCATTCCTACGATGAGACGTGTCCAGTCCGGGCCTGCGTCCAGGCAACCGGTGCATCGGAGCGTCCCCGGGAAGCGAGCCCACCAGTGAGTCCTGCCACCAAGAACCTGGCCGAAGGGTCCGCGACCCTCCTGGCCGGCCTGGCCCTGAAGCTGTTCGCCGACGGAGTGGAGATCTCGTTCGTCTCCCTCGGCAAGGCCGGGGTGGTCATGATGGTCATCGGCGGGGTCCAGACGCTCTTCGGCCTGTTCCAGGCGACACGGACGAGCAGCGCGAGGGGCTGACCAGAGCTCGCCCCTCAGGGCCTGTCCGGCTTGCCGTCCCCGTACAGCCAGTCCGCCCAGATCCGGGAGAAGTCCTTGTCCGGCGCCTTCTTCTCGACGTACGCCGTGAAGTCGTCCGTGTCGGCGTTGCCGCGCCGACGGGTGGCTGCCCAGCCTTGGACGATGTCGAAGAACCTGTCGTCACCGACCGCCTGGCGGATCTTGTGCAGCACCATCCCGCCCCGCTCGTACACGGGACTGTCGGAGATACGATCCGCACCCGGCGGCTTGGCGGGCGGAAAGGCCCAGACGGCGTCGTTGTCTTCCTTGCTGTCGAAGTAGTCGCCTTCATAGAGGGCATCGAAGACTTCCTGGGCCGAGTCACCCCCGTGGTCCTCCGCCCACAGCCACTCGGCGTACGTGGCGAAGCCCTCGTTCAGCCACATGTCCCGCCAGGTCTTCGGGGTGACGGAGTTCCCGTACCACTGATGGGCCAGCTCATGGACGAGCAGCTCGACGCTCGGAGCGCCGGGGAACACGGGCCGGTTCTGCGTCTCCAGCGCGTACCCGGCGTCATCCTCCCTCTCGACAATGGCCCCCACCGACGAGAAGGGATACGCCCCGAAATTCAGCTCGGCCCACTCCACAACCTCGGGAATGCGACCGAGCACCTCACGGCTCGCCTTCGCCTGACCGGTATCCACGGCCACATACACAGGCAGCCCATGCGGCCCCTTGGACCGCCGCACCTCGTACTCCCCCACGGCGACCGTCGCCACATACGAAGCCATCGGCTCCCCCACGTGCCAGACGAACGAGGTCCGCCCCCGCCTGGTCACCTCACTCCGCAACTCCCCGTTGGACACGGCCTTCAGCCCCTCGGGCACGGTGACGGTGATGTCATAGGTCGCCTTGTCGCTCGGATGGTGATTGCCGGGGAACCAGGCCATGGACCCGGTCGGTTCCCCCAGCCCGAGGGCCCCGTCCTCCGTCCGCAGCCAGCCCTCCTCCGACCCATCCGGATCGGTGATGGTCTCCGGCGAACCGGAGTACCGGACAACGGTGGTGAACACGGCTCCTTCATCAAGATCATCACGAGGCCGGACGACCAGCTCCTGCCCACCACTGCGGTTGAAGCGAGCACGCTTGCCATCGACGTCCACCGACTCGACCGCCATCCCCTTGAAATCAAGGTCGAACGCACTCAGATCCTGCTCCGCCCGAGCCGTGATCTCCGCCTTCCCCGTCAGCCGTCGCGCCTTGGGGTCGTAGTCGAGGGTCAGCCCGTAGTGGGTGACGTCGTACCCCCCGTTCCCAGCCTTGGGAAAGTACGGATCCCGCACCCCGGACGCACCCGCGGTCCCCCGCACCCCTCCGTCACAGCCGACGAGGGCGAGCACGAGCAGAACGGCGACGGTCGCTGGACCAACGGGCACAGATCGGGGCACGACGGTGATCCTAAGACGACGTGACACCATCACCCACGTGCTCGACATCGGCTACGCCCTCTCCGCCCGCTTCCCGGACCCCCCGCAGACCGACTACCGCCGCGCGGACGTCCACGCCCTCCGCCACGACCTGTTCTGCGGGGACGTCTACCTCGCCGACACGAAGGCGGACCGCGAGCTGTCCACAGGCTGGGGATGGGTGCCGGTACTCGACTTCGCGTGGGCCCTGTGCGACATCGTCGAGCAACTCGACAAGGACCCCCTCGGCAGCCGCGCCTCCCGCCCCCAGCGCGCCGAGCTCGACTTCACCGAGTCCACCGACCGCATGCTCTTCGAGCGCCGCTTCGGCTGGGTCGACATCGAGTCCGACTGGATGCCCGGCGACGAGCCCCCGCTCACCTTCTCCCACACCGAACTCCGCCGCGAGGCCCGCGACTTCCTCCACGACCTCCTGGCCGACCTCACCGACCTCCACGAGGCGCTCCGCGAGAACCCGGCGATCTGGAGTCTTGAGGCCCGCTTCCCCAGGTTGCCCTGACTCAGCGTGCCTCTCCCGGGGGCTCCGCCCCCAGACCCCCGATCGGCCTGAACGGCCTCGTCCTCAAACGCCGGACGGGCTGAGTGTGCGCGGCCACGCCCAAAAGGCGACCGCCCACACCCGAAGCCAAAGCCCAAGCCGCTGGCCGCACTCACAACGCAAGCCCTCCGCACCCGCCCCCGGAGACGTAATCAGGGACGGAGCCGAAGACTGGGGACACACCCGACAGGGACAGGGGACACACCCGCAGCCGAAGACGCACGCGAGCGGAGACTGGGCCCGGGACACACCCGCAGCCGACGACGCACCGGAGCGAGGACGGAGACAAGACCGCACCCGCGGCCGACGACGCACGCGAGCGGGCCGTGTCGGTGCGTCGAAGTCCGCCGCATAGGGCTCCTCCGTCAGGCGGTGCCCTTCAAACCCACGGCCGTATACCCGGAGAGCGGCGGGCTCGACGTACCGGCACGGCCCGCGCCCCAAGACAACCCGGCACGCCGGTCTCAGACTTCCACCCCCACCACCCGAACCCCCATCTCCGCCGCGAACACCCCCGCCAGATCCATCAACTGAGCCGGACTGATCACGGCCCCCGCCAACCGATCAACCCCCCGCGCGACCTCCACCTCGGCCGCCCGCCGCAGATCGACGTCCACGAGCGTCGCCCCACTGAGGTC
>NZ_JAPWHT010000366.1:0-10602 GCF_027270795.1 Streptomyces sp. ActVer | reverse complement strand
CCAACCACTACATGGAATCCACGAAACCCCAGGTCACAACCATAATCTGAGATCTCTATCGAACCCGGGGCGGTTCAGGCACGTTGCCCTGCCGGTGTTGGGGGAAGGCCGCGATGGCGGCCTGCGAGAGCACCGGCGACTGGGCTGCCAGCGCGGCCGGTTCCCGGGCTGCGCAAGCATATGGGTTTCGGCTTCGAATGGTTTCACCCCGACGGAATCGTCCTGAAGGAGATGCGCGCGCTCGTCTGACGAGTTGTGGCAACGACGGCGAGTGGCACGGACTCGGCGCCACGCCCGGAGTGGGTGGGTGTCGGTGCCTGCCGGCTGCGCCGGCCTTCCTCGCATGCGCGCGCCCGGTCAGGTTCCTGTTGCCGGACGGGTGGCGCGGTTCCGTGGTCGAGTCCTGGTCAGTCCGGTCTCCACGGCGGTGAGCAGGGCGAGAGCGGCGTCGAGGTGTTCGGTGTCGTGGCCGGCGGCGCCGGAGACGGCTGTGGCCCATTCCCGGCGGACGAGGGCGTAGTTGGTGCGCCCGAGTTCGGTGGCGCGGACGGTGATGCCGCGGCCGTCGCCCGGGTCGGTGTGTCGCTCGACAAGGCCCTTGCGTTCCAGCCCGCCCAGGACGGTGGAGAGGTTGGTGCGTTGCAGTCCGGTCGCGTCGGCGATGCGGCTGGGCGGGGCGTCGGGCTCGCGCTGCAGGTAGCGCATCACCATGCCCTCGGACGGTGAGAGGGGGATGGCTCTCTCGTCGGCGTATCCGCGGAACTGGACCTCCCGGCTGATGATCAGCACGAGATCGGCCAGCTCGGCCCACCGCTGCTCGTGGTCCGGTCCGGCCGTCGAGTCCGGCGGGTGCGCTTGGTCCTCCATCACGGCTCCAGGGTACGGGGTTGCCCTGAAGTAGTTATGGACGCATACTCATTATGAGTTCATAGTTATACTCTCATAACTACAGTCTTCTGGGGGCTGTCATGACGACAAGCACTTCCTCCCGGCATACCGGGACTGCAGCACGCTCTCCCCATGCCACGGCCCGCGCCGGCGGCCTGCACGCGGCCGGGGTGTTCATCCTGCTGGCAGGCGCGTTCCTGCCGATCATGGACTTCTTCATCACCAACGTGGCCCTGCCCAGCATCGACGCCTCGCTGCACGCCTCCGCCTCGTCGCTGGAGCTGGTGATCGCCGGGTACGGCGTCGCGTACGCGACCCTGCTGGTTCTCGGCGGCCGGCTGGGCGACCGCTTCGGCCGTCGGCGCATCTTCCTCGGGGCGCTCGTGGGCTTCGTACTGGCCTCGCTGGCCTGCGGTGTCGCCCCGAGCGTAGGTGCGCTGATCGCGGCCCGCATCGTCCAGGGAGCCACCGCCGCCCTGCTCATCCCGCAGGTGCTGGCGACCTTCCACCACGTCCTCGAAGGCGAACGCAAGGCCCGTGCCGTGGCCCTGTACGGGGCGACCTCCGGAATCGCCGCCGTGGTCGGACAGTTGGTGGGCGGCCTGCTGGTCAGTGCCGACATCGCCGGCACCTCCTGGCGGCCGATCTTCCTCGTCAACGTACCCATCGGCGTGGTCGTGCTGATCGTGGCGGCCCGGATCGTGCCCGACACCCGATCGCACCACCCCGTCGGCATCGACCTGCCCGGCACCGTGCTGTTCGCCGCCACCCTGACCGCCCTGCTGGTGCCGCTGACCGAGGGACACTCGCTGGGCTGGCCATGGTGGACCTGGCTGATGCTCGCCGTCGCAGCCGTCCTCGGCGCCGCCACCTACCTCGTGGAGAAGGGCACCGAGCGGCGCGGCGAGGTCCCGCTGCTGCCGCCGTCCCTGCTGCGCCTGCCGTCGATGGCCCGCGGCCTGACCATGGTGTTCGCCTTCAGTATCGGCTTCGGTGCCTTCATGTTCGTCTTCGCCCTCACCGTCCAGAACGGCCTGCATGCCGACGCCCTGCACAGCGGGCTGGCGATCCTGCCGATGGCCCTGCTGTTCTTCGCCGGGTCACTGGTCGCGCCCCGCCTGATCACACGGTTCGGCCGGGCGGCACTGTCCGCCGGCGCCGTCGTCCAACTCGCCGGACTGGCCTCGCTGGTGGCGGTCCTCCTCGGGAACTGGCCGCACGTCGGCCTGTGGGTGATGGCCGTGCCGCTGGCCCTGGTCGGTGCCGGACAGTCGATGCTGTTCGCCGGCCTGTTCCGCAGCGTGCTCGCCGACGTTCCCACGCACATGGCCGGTATCGGCAGCGGCGTGCTGATCACCCTGCAGCAGAGCGGACTGGCGCTCGGCGTTGCCACCCTCGGCACCCTCTACCTGGCCGTGGCCCCGCACAACGTCGCCCACGCCTTCGCCGCAGTCGAGTACGTGCAGATGGGCATCGTCGCCCTCCTCGCGGCCGGCGCTGCCGCCCTGCCGCGCTTCAACAAGGCCACGTCGGCCGCCACTCCCGTCGTCGACGCCTGAACCAGCCCTTTACGAACCTGAACCAGCCCCTTACGAAAGGGAGCAGTGACGAGTCTTCTCGACTTGTCGCGGTGGTAGTTGGCCATCACCGTGATAGGCCGCATGACCTTCCCGGCGATCACCGTCCGCCTGCCGATCCTCCTGTCGGTCGTCTATGGCCTGTACTGGCGAACAGGCAGGGCCGGGCTACCTGCAGATGTGGCACGTAGTCGAGGGTGTCGTCGACGGCGTTCTCGGCGATGGTCCTGCGGCCGGGGCCCTCCGCCCGCAGCGCGGCGTACAGCTCTGACGTCAACTCGCCGTTGATCCGGGCCGCGATGCCCGCCGCGGTGAAGGCGAAGCCGCGTTGACCGAGGTCCGGCAACTGCATCGCCTCGACGATCCCGGGTGACGCCTCGGCCAGAACCCGAAAGCGCTACTCATCTCCCTCCCTCGTCTCCCTCGGCCACCTCGTCTTTGACGCCCGATCATTTCGCCGACCACCTCGCGAAAATAGTCGAGGATTCCTTCGTCCAGCTTCACGCCCTTCACGATCAGGGGTTGCGGCGACCGTGCAACGACCAACTGAATCCACCACGCGCCCCACAGTCTCCGTGAGGAGTTTCCCCGCCGCACAGCTTCTGTTAGCCAGGTCCGGCTACCTTCGCCTCGCCCGGTCCGGTACAGGAGAGGCCATCCATGAGCACCCCGATCCACCGCACCTCGACACGGCAGTCTGCAGCCGTCCTGACGTCGGCCCAGCAGCGTCGGGAAGGGAGCCGGACCGGGAGTACGTCCGCACGCTCGACGGAGCACGCCCTCCTCGCGATGCAGTCCCGCGCCGGCAACCGGGCCACGACCGCGGCGGTGCAGCGCGCCCGGGACACCGCCCGGGACACCGAGAGGGACAGAGCGGCGGAGAACGGCGGCGCGTCCGCCGGAGCGAAGAAGAACTATCGCGACCGGATCGCCGCGCTCCTCGACAGGTTCAGGAAGAATCTCGAACCCATCGACACCTTCATCAAGGGCTTCCAGACCCCCACCAACGCGGCCTTCACCCAGCAGGCCGCCGTCTCGGCCAATGAGGGCCTCAAGGCCTCCACCGCCGCCTCGGGGACCTCCGCGGCGTCGGGGAACCTCCTCACGGAGGCCGCCGGCACCGTGGTCAGTGGCATGGACGCGTACAAGAACATGAAGGACGCCAAGAAGCACGAGACCGGGGCCAACCACCACACGGCGAAGAAGAGGGCCAAGACCAAGGGGGCCGACGCGGTTGTCGGCGCCGCCAATTCGGGAAGCTACAGCGCCGCCATCGCCAAGGAGGTGACCAAGGTCCAGAAGGCGGCGGACGCCGCGGTGGCGTCCGAGGCGAGCGGTATCGCCAGCGCTTCCATCGGCGCGATCAAGGGCATGCGGTCCGCCTTCCGCGTCGGGGGAGCGGCCCGCAAGTACAAGGAGGTCAAGAACCTGGGGGATCCCCACCTCGTCCACGCGGGATCACTGGCCCGGCTGAACCAGTCGCGGGAGCAGGCCGGCTGGGCCGCCGCGGAGGCCTACGTCGCACTGGACGCCTACTGGGCCCACGACGGCCCGGAACGGCTGGAGCTCGTCTCCGAGGCCATCGACGCCGCCTGGGAGGCGATGGGTGAAGCCCGTGACGCCGCCGAGACCCTCCAGCGCGCCGAAAAGGACGTGGAAAAGCTGAGCACCGTGCAGGGGTACGCGAAGAAGAAGCAGCTCACCAAGATGGGCAAGGAGACGGTCAGCGGCGGGGGCGAGTCCACCAAGGCCGCAGCCGGCATCGTGACGGCGGTCGCGGCGGGAACAGTCGGGCTGGCGAGCAACCCGGTCGGATGGGGCCTCGCCGGGGCCGGTGCCGGGCTCGTCCTCGGCGTCACCATGTACAAGGCGCTCCGCGCCGCCACGAAGCGCTACGAAGAGGTCCACCACCCCGAGCGCTGGGCGCCGAAGGGCGAGACCCCCGCGGAGGCCGCGTCGCGCAAGGAGTCACTGAAGCATGCTCTGAAGTTCTGGAAGAAGGTGTCGAAGGGCGAACGCCAGGCCATGGCGCGCGAGATCTACGCCCTGGCGGCGGGTCCCGACATCTCCGGGAGCGGCAGCACGACGGCCGAGATGCGGGAGTCCGCCAGATCCTTGCTCATCGCTCTCAAATCCGGCCCCGCCAAGCACAAGCTGGAGCCGGAAGCGTGGGCTGAGACCCTCAACGACCCGGCGAAGACCGGCGATTGGATCCAGGAAATAGCGGAACAGCTGGCCTCGGGGTGACCAGCCCGTTCTGCTGAGCCGTCGACATGGGCGCCACGAACGACGACCAGGCGGCGGGGCTGAGCATGAGTCGGGGGCCGGCGGCGTTCTTGGAGTCGCGGACGTGGATGGCGGCGGCGGTGGGGGCTATCTCAACGCAGTCGCCGGGTCGTTGCTGTCGCTGTAGCTGCTCTTGAACGAGTGGAGTTCTGTGGCGCTCATAGTTCTCCGAGCGTGCGCTGGATGAAGGCCAGAGACTCCCTCGGCGTGCGAGCCTGCGCGCGGATCGTGCCATACCGCAACCCGAAGGATACGAAGATCCTTCGGGTTGGAGACCGGGCGACCGGGCGACGGTTGAACACACCATCGCAACGCCCGACGGCCGTCCCGTCAGCGAACTTCAGCACCTGGATCAGGCCCTGTACTCCGGCATGCTCCTCGCGTTTGGTCCGCATGACCTGAAGCGTGACCTTGCGCAACCGCCCTACCTCCACGCCTTACCCGTCAAGGCTTCCTCACTCAACCTGGACGTGGCCGCTGCCAGAAGCGGACTTACAGCAGCTCTTCGAGGGCTGGCATCGGTACAGCCGTCGGCCGCCACTCTCGCCTGATCAACCCAAACACCCACGAGTCGGATACCTCGCCGTTCACGACGCAGTCTTCCCGCAACGTCCCTTCACGCATGAATCCGATCTTCTCCAGGACCCGGGCGGATGCCACGTTGCGCGTATCGGCTTCGGCCTGGACTCGATTCAGGTCCAGTGTGTCGTATGCCCACTGGAGCAAGGCGTGCGCGGCCTCCGTCGCGTAGCCGTGGCCCCACATCGCTTCGTCGAGGATGTAGCCCAACGACGCGCTGCGGTAGTCCGGGTTCCATCCGGTCAGACCGCACCAGCCGACGAAGGCCCCGTCAGAAGCGCGGTCGATGGCCACCCGGGCTCCGGTGCCTTCGTCCGCCATCTTCCGGCACGTCGTGATGAAGCGTTCGGCGCGGGCCCGTTCGTTCCACGGCGGGGAGTCCCAGTAGCGCATTGCGGAGGTGTTGCTGTGCAGCGCGAAGAGGCGGTCCGCGTCGGCGCCTGTGAAGGGGCGCAGCTGCAGGCGAGCGGTGTGCAGTGTGGGGGTGGCCAAAGTCATGCGCACCATCTTGTGTCCTCATGGGGCGGGCAGAACAGCGAATATTCGATCCGGGTTCGGCCCTCACTACCAGGGCTCCGCCCACCAGTAGATCGTGCACAGCACGGCTACTCGGACGCTCGAGCATGGTTCCGAGATGCAACCACCTCTCACAGCTGGGCTGTCGGCTCGGTGGCGGGGGAGGAGACAACGGAGCGCGTGCCGACAGCAGGTGCCAGGATGATCGCCACGGCGGTGAAGGCGAGGACGACGATCATGGCAACGCGAAGGCCGTAGTGATCGCCGAGGAAACCGAGGCAGGGCGGCCCGACGAGGAACGCGACGTAGCCGATCATCGCCACGAGGCTGACCCGTGCGGCTGAGTTGGGCCCGGAGTCCGCGGCCGCCGAGAGAGTGACCGGGAAGCCGAGTGAGGCTCCCAGGCCCCAGAGGAGAACGGCGGCGCCCGCGAGGACGGCCGAGTCGGCGAAGACGACAACGGCGATTCCGAAGGTCGCGCAGATGGCACTGGCTCGGACAACGCGGGCGCGGCCGAGGCGGTCGATGAGGAATCCGCCGGCGAAACGGCCGATGGTCATAGCGGTGGCGAAGCCGGTGTACACGGCTGACCCCAGGGCGGGGTCCACGCCGTGGCCGTCGACCATGAGCAGGGGCAGCCAGTCGTTGGCGGAACCCTCGGCCAGTGCCATGGCCAGGATGACCCCACCGATCAGCAACAGCCTTGGGTCCTTCCAGACTCGCACCGGGGTCTGTGTGGTGCTCGCGTCGGACTGCAAGCTGTCGTCTCGGGTCTTGCCGACCTCATGGGGAATGGAGCGGAAGGCATAGGCAAACATGGCTGCCGTGATGGCGGCCATGGAGGTCAGGTGCCACTGCACCGGGACGGAGACAGCGGTACACAGGATTCCCAGCGCGGCCCCGACGACGGTTCCCAGGCTGAAGAAGCCGTGGAGTGTGGGCAGTACCGTCCCTCCTGTGATCTGCTCGACGTCGGCGCCATCGATGTTGATCGCGACCTCTCCACCGCCCATTCCGGCTCCGAAGAGGAACAGTCCGGCGGTGGTTGCCGGGGCGGAGGAAAGCGTGGTCCCGAGGCCGATCACCGCCATGCTGAGGATGATCAGCAGTGTTGCGGCGCCCATGACGGGCCGGGTGCCGAACCTGGCCACGAGCGTTCCGGAACTGAGAATGCCGAGCATGGATCCGACTGACAGCCCGAACAGGACGATGCCCATCTGCGCGGTCGAGACGTCGAGTTGGTCCCGGATGTCGGGTGTCCGGGTCACCCATGAGGAAATCGACAGGCCGGGTATGAGGAAGAAGAGGAACAGCGCCGCCCTGCGGCGGCGCGTGGCCGGGTCCATCAAGAGGTGTGTTCTTTCACGTGTGTGGGTCGACTGTTCACAGGATCGCCGCCAGTGACTCCAACGACGCCCTGTAGTCGGGACCCACGGGGGCGAGGATCGCACTCGTGACGCCCGCGTCGAACAGGCCCGCCAGAGCTGAGCGTGCCTGTTCCGGTGTGCCCGCCACGGCGAGCTGTCGTACCCATGCGTCCGGCAGAACGCGGGCGAAGTCCTCCGCGCTGTCACAGCGTGAGCGCAGGGCGACGAGGTCGTCGTAGAAGGGAAGCGGGGCGATGTGGGGCCGCCAGTCCGGTTCCGCGACCACTGCGAGGGCGGGACGGGCGGCTGCCAGTGCGACGGCGGGATCGTCGTCGATCGCCGCGATGTTGTAGGCGACCAGACGGTGGGGGCGGGTGGGCGCGATGTGCTTGAGGGCTTCTGTCACGTAGGCCGGTGTCACCGGTTCCGCGAGGAGAGTGCCGTCGGCCACGTCACCCGAGACGGCCAGGGACTTGGGACCGCGCACGCCCGCCAGGACGGCGAGGGCCGCAGCCGGGGTGGAGCTCTCGTGCAGTCGTACTCCGTCGATGTGTACGTACTTCCCGTGCTGATCCACGGGTTGGCCACTCAGCAGCGACTTCAGGGCGGTGATGTACTCGGCCAGGAGGGTCAGGGGGCTCTTTGGCCATGCGCCGACGCTCCGCATCCAGGACGGCATGCCGTGGCCGACAGCGATGTCGAGGCGATCGGGATGGAGTTGCGCGAGGCTCGCGATCTCCATCGCGGTGAAGGCCACATTGCGGGCGCCGGCCGGCAGGAGTCCGACGCCGACCCGGATCCGCGTGGTGGAAGCGAGGACGGTGGCCGCCTGTACGAGTCCCCCTCGGTAGCCGAGGTCCTCGACCACCCACAACTCGTCGAAGCCGTGTTCCTCCGCACGCCGGGCGAAGGGGATGATGTCCTGCGTCGGAGTGTCGCGGGGCAGGAGGACGCCGATGGTGCCGTCCCGTGTCGTCATGGTGATCTCGACCTCCGCAGGTTCACGCCGCATCGCGGCTGGGTGCTTCGTCGCGCGCCGGTCAGCCCTGGCTACGAGCCTTCGACGTCTGATTCCCGGTCCGGGCGCGGCAGCCAGGATGCACGCTCGGCGTCAGGTCCATTGACCGCGACGGTACCGGCCACGACACTGCGGGCCGGCATGAGGGCCCGGTCGATGTCGTGGGACCAGACGGTGGCGGTCGGCGCGCAATCGGTGTCGTCGGCGATGGCGAGTGCTTCCTCGTCGGTGTCGAACGACAGCACCGTGACGACCGGGCCGAAGGTCTCCTCCCGTGCCACGGCCATGGCGGGGAGACGTTGTCGATGACGGCGGGCGCGACGAAGCCGCCGGAGTCCTGGTGCAGTTGCTCGCCTCCGGCGACGACCGTGGATGACCAAGGCCGCGACGAACTCGTCCTCGATGGAGAAGTGGGCGAGCGTCCTCGATCCGGCGGTGCAGTTCTGGCCGGCGTTCCAGAACGCCGCCTCGGCGAGATCGGCCGCCACCTCGGCCGGCCCGGGACCGGATCGCTTTCCGCGCGGGGCGTTGCGGTCGGACGTCAGAAGACCGTCACTGTTCCGGAAGAGGGACCTGTCTACGCTCGCCGCGCCGCTTCGTCGGGGCCCATCCGGCCCTTCCCTGCGTAGGCCGTGCCGGTGCCCCCGCTACGGCCGCGTTCCCCTGCTCGCCGCGCCTCCGTGTGCAAGTGCGGGCACCGGTGTGGGGGAGAGGAGCGGACCGAACTCCCCCTCAGGAACTGGAAAATGAACACGATCACCGGCGCGGAGACCGCCTCGCCCGCGCATCACAGGCAGTTGCTCGACGACCTGGTCTGCGACCACATGACGGCGCTGCTCGCCTATGCGGAGAAGCTGCTGAGCGACCGGCACACCGCGCAGGACATAGTTCAGGAGACCCTCATCCGTGCGTGGCCGCACACGGAGCGCCTCTACAGCACCGAGGGGTCCGTGCGGGGCTGGCTGCTGACCGTCGCGCGCAACCTGATTGTCGACCGCATGCGCAGTGCCTCCGTCCGCCGGGAGAGCGTCGGCATCGACAACCGGGACGTCGTCCTGCCCGATCACTGCGAATCCGTGCTGACCTCCGTCGAGACGACCTCCCTGCTGCGTGAGCTCTCCCACGACCACCGGGAGGTGCTGGTGCACACCTATCTGTGCGGCCGGACCATCAAGGAGACGGCCCACATCCTCAGGATTCCCGCGGGAACGGTCAAGTCGCGCCAGCACTACGCCCTCAACGCGCTGCGGGCCCGCGTGGCATCGGGGGATCCCGCCACGATGAGCTGAGACGCGTACGCCTCCGCGGTTGCCCATCGCCCACTCCTCCCGTCGTCCGTCGTCCGCCGGCGGGCCGACTTCAAGAGGTACACGGAACCGCGGGCACGAAGGGTTCGACGGTATGGCTGTAAGGGCCCCGAATCGTGTGAGGGGAGTCGGCCGGTCGGTGTGAGCGCCTGGCGGGCGCCCCGGAGAAGGGCTGCTGAGGCAGATGTGCCCCGTCGTCGGAGGAGGAGCCGCCCGCGGCCGGGCACTTGCCGCTGCACCGGGCGACGAAGCGGTACTGCCCGCTCGTACCGGGCGCTTGCGGACACGACTGCTGATGGGTGCCGCCGGCATGCTCCCACTGGCGGACCGTGATTCCGTCGGCGGTCGCTACGCTGTCGCCGTCGCCGTCCCAGGCCTTGCCGTTGTGACAGTTGACGAACTGGCGTTCACCTCCAATCCATTGCAACGTACGGTGCGAGCGCGTTGCATTAGCTCGCATCTATTGCAACGATATTTGGGCTATGGTCTGCGAAGATTGAAGATAACCGCAACAAATGCGTTGCCTAATAGATGAACGCAACGTAGCGTTTCTGTCATGGGAAACGACGGGTCGATATCCGCGCAGGTCGAGAGGCGTGCGTTTCGGAACGTGGGCAGTCAAAGGTGTCGGATCATGAGGACGGCCCGGAGCCAGCAGCAGGCGGCACCTGGCGTCTTCGCCGTCTTTGCCCGCTTCGTGCTCTGCGGCGGCGGGATGGGGCTCGCCTCCAGCTTCGCCGTGGCCGCCCTCGCCTCCTGGATTCCCTGGGGTCTGGCCAACGCCCTGATCACTGCGGGTTCCACACTCCTCGCCACCGAGTTGCACGCCCGCTTCACTTTCGGCGCAGGCGGGCGTGCGACCTGGCGCCAGCATGTGCAGTCGGCCGGGTCCGCGGCGGCCGCGTTCGTGGTGACCTGCGTGGCGATGCTTGTCCTGCAGCACTTGGTGGCGGCACCCGGTGCGGTGCTCGAGCAGGTCGTCTACCTGGCTGCCTCCGCCCTCGCCGGTGTCGCGCGGTTCGCGGTGCTGCGCCTCGTCGTTTTTGCACGCAATCGCTCACAGG
>NZ_JAPWHT010000365.1:0-10611 GCF_027270795.1 Streptomyces sp. ActVer | reverse complement strand
ATCCGGTCCAGGCGCCGAGCGTGTCCCCGAGCAGCGCGTCGAGGTCGACGCCGGTGAGGTCGCCGACCACGACGGCGGTCGCGGTGGCGGGGCGTACGTGCTTCTCGTAGAAGGCGCGGACGGCCGCCGAGTCGATCGCGGTGACCGTCTCCTCGGTGCCCTGGCGCGGGCGCGACATGCGCGAGGTCGCCGGGAAGAGCTGCCGGGAGAGCTCCTTGGCGGCGCGGCGGGCCGGGTTGGCGGTCTCGTGCGGGATCTCGTCGAGCCGGTTGCGCACCAGCCGCTCGATCTCGCTGTCCTCGAAGGCGGGTGCCCTGAGGGCGTCGGCGAGCAGGCCGAGCGCCTTGGGGAGCCGGGAGACGGGGACTTCGAGGCTGATCCGGACGCCGGGGTGGTCGGCGTGCGCGTCGAGGGTGGCGCCGCAGCGCTCCAGCTCGGCGGCGAACTCCTCGGCGGAGTGCTTGTCGGTTCCCTCGGTGAAGGCACGCGCCATGATCGTGGCGACGCCGTCCAGGCCCTGCGGCTCGGCCTCCAGCGGGGCCGCCAGGAGGATCTCGACGGCGACGACCTGCTGGCCGGGGCGGTGGCAGCGCAGCAGCGTCAGGCCGTTGCCGAGCGTGCCGCGCTCGGGGGCCGGGAAGGCCCAGGGCCTGGCCTCGCCGGCCTGGGGCTGCGGGTGGAATTCCATCGTGGCGAGCTCGGTCACTTGGCCGCCTCCTCGTCGGTGTCGTCAGCGGCGTCGGTCTCTTGGGCCTCTTCGGCGACGGTCGGCTCGTAGACCAGCACCGCGCGGTTGTCGGGGCGCAGGCGGGCCTTGGCGACCTCCTGGACCTCCTCGGCGGTGACGTCGAGGACGCGCTGGACGGCCGTCAGGGCGAGCTGCGGGTCGCCGAACAGCACCGCGTACCGGCACAGTTCGTCGGCGCGGCCCGCGACCGTGCCGAGACGGTCCAGCCACTCTCGCTCCAACTGGGCCTGGGCGCGCTCCATTTCCTCGGCGGTGGGGCCCGCCTCGGCGAACCGGGCGAGCTCCTCGTCGACGGCGGTCTCGATCACCGGCACCTCGACGTCGCCGGACGTCTTCACGTCGAGCCACCCCAGGGAGGGCGCTCCCGCGAGACGCAGCAGGCCGAACCCGGCCGCGACGGCGGTGCGGTCACGGCGTACGAGCCGGTTGTAGAGCCGGGACGACTCGCCGCCACCGAGCACGGTCAGGGCCAGGTCCGCCGCGTCGCACGCGCGCGTGCCGTCCTCCGGAAGCCGGTACGCGGCCATCAGCGCGCGGGCCGGGACCTCCTCCTCGACGACCTCGCGCAGCTGCTCACCGATGGTCTCGGGCAGCGAACCGTCGCGCGGGGCGGGCTTGCCGTCGTGGCCCGCGATCGAGCCGAAGTACTTCTCGACCCAGGCGAGCGTCTGCTCCGGGTCGATGTCTCCGACGATCGACAGAACGGCGTTGCTGGGCGCGTAGTAGGTGCGGAAGAACGCGCGAGCGTCCTCCAGCGTGGCCGCGTCCAGGTCGGCCATCGACCCGATCGGGGTGTGGTGGTAAGGGTGGCCCTCCGGGTAGGCGAGGGCGGTGAGCTTCTCGAAAGCGGTGCCATAAGGGACGTTGTCGTAGCGCTGCCTGCGCTCGTTCTTGACGACGTCCCGCTGGTTCTCCATGGAGTCGTCGTCGAGCGCGGCGAGCAGCGAGCCCATACGGTCGGCCTCCAGCCAGAGGGCGAGCTCCAGCTGGTGCGTGGGCATGGTCTCGAAATAGTTCGTACGCTCGAAACTGGTCGTGCCGTTGAGCGAACCGCCCGCGCCCTGCACCAGTTCGAAGTGGCCGTTGCCCTTCACCTGGCCCGAGCCCTGGAACATCAGGTGCTCGAAGAGGTGGGCAAGTCCGGTGCGGCCCTTGACCTCGTGGCGCGAACCGACGTCGTACCAGAGGCACACCGCCGCGACCGGGGTCAGGTGGTCCTCGGAGAGCACCACACGCAGGCCGTTGGCCAGGCGGTGCTCGGTCGCTGTCAGGCCGCCGGAACCGGCCTCAGCTGTGGCCGTGTGACCCATGGGCATGTACGTCCCTTCGATCGCGGAAAACTGCTGAATTCCTGCTAGTCGTGCCACTGTATGCAAGCGCGCGGACAGCTGGCGAAGTTCCCGCGGCGCGTACGCCGAGAGCGAGCAGGCGGGCGGCGCCGGGAGCCCGTACGCTCGTGCGGCCGCACGGCCTCCGAAGCCCTGTGCGGGCACGCGGGTTCGCCGCTTCCGAGGCCTGTGGAAAAGGCCGAGAAGGCGGCCCGCCACGCCTGTTGGGACAGCCGGAGACACGGCTCAGGAGGCCCGTACGGACGGGTCGTGGTCCACGTTGTCAGTGGGCCGGTCCACAATGGAGCCCGTCAGAACCCGTTCATGCCCCGGCAGAGACTGTGAAGGAGTCGCAGCAGCGATGGCCCGCCGCAGCACGAAGACCCCGCCGCCAGACGACTTCGAGGAGCGCATCCTCGACATCGACGTCGTCGACGAGATGCAGGGCTCCTTCCTCGAGTACGCGTACTCGGTCATCTACTCCCGAGCCCTGCCGGACGCCCGCGACGGCCTCAAGCCGGTGCATCGCCGCATCGTCTACCAGATGAACGAGATGGGCCTGCGTCCCGACCGCGGCTATGTGAAGTGCGCCCGCGTCGTCGGCGAGGTCATGGGTAAGCTCCACCCCCACGGCGACGCGTCGATCTACGACGCCCTGGTCCGCCTGGCCCAGCCCTTCTCCATGCGGTTGCCCCTGGTCGACGGCCACGGCAACTTCGGTTCGCTGGGCAACGACGACCCGCCGGCCGCCATGCGGTACACCGAGGCGCGGATGGCCGACGCGACCTCCCTGATGACGGAGTCGATCGACGAGAACACGGTCGACTTCTCCCCGAACTACGACGGCCAGGAGCAGGAGCCGTCGGTCCTCCCTGCTGCCTACCCGAACCTCCTGGTCAACGGCTCGTCGGGCATCGCGGTCGGCATGGCGACGAACATGGCGCCGCACAACCTCGGCGAGGTCATCGCCGCCGCCCGTCACCTGATCCGCCACCCCGGCGCCGATCTCGAGACACTCATGAAGCACGTCCCGGGCCCCGACCTGCCCACGGGCGGCCGCATCGTGGGCCTCACCGGCATCAGGGACGCGTACGAGACGGGCCGCGGCACCTTCAAGATCCGCGCGACGGTGGCCGTGGAGAACGTGACGGCGCGCCGCAAGGGCATCGTCGTCACCGAGCTGCCCTTCACGGTCGGCCCGGAGAAGGTGATCGCCAAGATCAAGGACCTGGTCGGCTCGAAGAAGCTCCAGGGCATCGCCGACGTCAAGGACCTCACCGACCGCAACCACGGCCTGCGCCTGGTCATCGAGATCAAAAACGGCTTCGTGCCGGAGGCCGTCCTGGAGCAGCTCTACAAGCTGACGCCGATGGAGGAGTCCTTCGGCATCAACAACGTGGCGCTGGTGGACGGCCAGCCGCTCACGCTGGGCCTCAAGGAACTCCTGGAGGTGTACCTCGACCACCGCTTCGAGGTCGTGCGCCGCCGCAGCGAGTTCCGCCGCACCAAGAAGCGCGACCGGCTGCACCTGGTCGAGGGCCTGCTGGTGGCCCTGATCGACATCGACGAGGTCATCCGCCTCATCCGCTCCAGTGAGAACTCCGCGCAGGCCAAGCAGCGCCTGATCGAGCACTTCTCGCTGAGCGACGTCCAGACGCAGTACATCCTGGACACGCCGCTGCGCCGGCTCACCAAGTTCGACCGCATCGAGCTGGAGACCGAGCGCGACCGGCTCAACGGCGAGATCGACGAGCTGACCGGCATCCTGGAGTCGGACTCCGAGCTGCGCAAGCTGGTGTCGTCCGAACTGGCCGCGGTGGCCAAGAAGTTCGGCACCGAGCGGCGTACGGTCCTGCTGGAGTCCGCCGGTTCCGCCGCCACGACCGTGCCGCTCCAGGTGGCCGACGACCCGTGTCGCGTGCTCCTGTCGTCGACGAAGCTCCTCGCGCGTACGGCCAACGGTGGCCCCTTCGGGGAGAGCGACGGCAAGCGCGCCAAGCACGACCTGATCCTCTCCGCCGTCCCGGCGACGGCACAGGGCGAGATCGGCGCGGTCACGTCCGCCGGCCGGCTGCTGCGGATCAATGTCATCGACCTCCCGCAGCTGCCGGACACCACGGCGGCGCCCAACCTCTCGGGAGGCGCGCCGGTCTCGGAGTTCCTGACCCTGGAGGGCGACGAGGACATCGTGTGTCTGATGACACTCGACGAGTCGTCGCCGGGGCTCGCCCTCGGCACGCAACAGGGTGTCGTCAAGCGCGTGGTGCCCGACTATCCCTCCAACAAGGAGGAGCTGGAGGTCATCACGCTCAAGGACGGTGACCGGATCGTCGGCGCGGCCGAGCTGCGCACGGGCGAGGAGGACCTGGTCTTCATCACCGACGACGCCCAGTTGCTGCGCTACCAGGCCTCCCAGGTCCGCCCCCAGGGTCGGCCCGCAGGCGGTATGACGGGCATCAAGCTCACGGACAACACCAAGGTGATCTCGTTCACGGCGGTGGACCCGGCCGTGGACGCGGTGGTGTTCACGGTGGCGGGCTCGCGCGGCACCCTGGACGACTCGGTCCAGACGACGGCCAAGCTGACACCCTTCGACCAGTACCCTCGCAAGGGCCGCGCCACGGGTGGCGTGCGCTGCCAGCGGTTCCTGAAGGGCGAGGACTGCCTGAGCCTCGCGTGGGCAGGTCCCGCACCGGCCCGGGCCGCGCAGAAGGACGGCACGCCCGCGGAACTGCCCGAGATGGACCCGCGACGGGACGGCTCGGGCGTCTCCCTGGCGAAGACGGTTTCGGTGGTGGCGGGCCCGGTCTAGACGTGGTAGGCACCCGGCAGGTCGGCGCCGCCCTGGGCACGACCGTCCGGGTCCCGCGCCGCCTCTGACTCCTGCTCCCCGTCCCGCTCCTGTACGTAGCGGAGGACGCCCCACATGCTGTGCTCGTCGGCGTGTGGGGCGTCCTCTTTGCACGCCTCCAGCTCCTTGCCGAGGGCGAGGGCGTCAATGCCCGAGCCGATGAGGACGAGCTGGCTGAGGCGCTCGCCCGGGGCCCAGGGCTCCGGGTAGAAGCGCAGGAAACGGCCGACGGCGTGCACGGCGTACCGGTTGCGGGGGTCGGCGGGACCGAAGTCGACGTAGCCCTTGATGCGGTAGAGACCCTCGGGCCTGCTGTCGAGGAAGTCCATCAACCGCCGGGGGCTGAGGGGCACTTCGAAGGTGAAGGCGAGGGACTCGTAGGCGGAGTGCAGATGGCCGTGACGGCCGCGGGAACCGTGATCGTCGTCGAGACCGTGATGGTCGTGGAGGCCGTTGGGCTGGGGAAGACCATCGGACTCGCCCTCCTCGTTCCGGTGCAGGTCGTCGAAGGAGAGCTGCCCGATGCGCTCCTCCGTGGGCCTGCGGTCGAAGAGGAACTCGGGGTCGATCCGCCCGTACGAGGCGGGCACGACGGCGGCGGCGCGGTCGGTGAGGGACCGTACGAGGGCGATCACACGGTCGGGATCAGGCGCGCGGTCCGCCTTGTTGACGACCACCAGATCGGCGATGGCGAGGTGCCGGTCGATCTCGGGATGCTTCTGGCGGGTGGCGTCGAACTCCGCGGCGTCGACGACCTCCACGAGCCCCCCGTAGACGATGCGCGGGTTCTCGCTGGCCAGGAGCATCTTGACCAGCTCCTGGGGCTCGGCCAGCCCGCTCGCCTCGATGACGATGACGTCGATTCGGGCGGAGGGCTGAGTGAGCCGGTCCAGGAAGACATCGAGCTCACTGGCGTCCACGGCGCAGCACAGACATCCGTTGCCCAGAGAGACGGTGGAGTCGCCGAGCGCCCCGGCCACGGCCATCGCATCGATCTCGATGGCACCGAAGTCATTGACGATCGCTCCGATACGACTGCCTCCGCTGCGGTGCAGGAGATGGTTGAGCAGGGTGGTCTTGCCGGATCCCAGGAAGCCGGCGAGGACGATGACCGGGATCTGCTGGGGGCTCGCCTGACTCAACGCGCGACCTCTCTCACACCAATGCGTGCACCGGCTCGCGGACCGGCTCTCACGACGGGAAACGAATGCCGACCCAGGATACGAGCCGGTGGAAAGCCCCCGAAGTGAACGATTGTTAGCGGCGCTCGCGGGGCACACGTCTGGCATGGCGCCGAGTTGCGCGACCCGCGCTTCCCTCCGTGCGCCTCCTCTCCGCCTCCCTGCCGATCAGAGCCGCTCGGCACCCTGGGAGACGGCAAGCGCGCCGCCCACCGCTCGCCGGTCCGCCCCCTGGCGACCCACACCGACGACCGGCGGACGGTCGCCTGATTCGGGGGTTGACATGGTCACACAGAGTTTGTGGAAGGGGCGGCTCTCCGCCGCCCGGGCGAGGCTCGCGTCTGCGGCGGGCGCCGTCGCGGTCGCGGGGAACCGGCACCGCAAGCGCGCCGCCCTCACCGAACAGCACCGACTCCATTTCGACCTGCTCTGCAAAGCCATGGACGATCCCGCACTCGCCGCGGTCCTCAACACGTACGACAGCGACGTCACCCCCGAAAAGCAACGGCAGTACCTCTTCGCGAATGCCCTCTATGTCAACGCCCTGTACTTTCACCGCATCGGCGCCCTGACCCAGCGAGAACTCCACGGACATTTCCGGATTATGTGCCAGAACAGAGTATTTCAGGAGTATTGGGCGGCTACTCAGCACCACCGAGAGAGCCTGCCGGACTCGTCGGAAGAGGCCGAACTGGGCCAGATGATGGAAGACTTGATACAGGAGCAGGCCGATTCGGACACCGACGAGTGGTGGGTTGTGGGGGAGCCACCCGAAGGATCCTCCTGAGCTGTCGGCGCACGGCACCCTCTCAAGCCGTACGGAACCCGCGCGCACCGCTCACACCTGCCGCGCGCCAATAATACCCCCAACACGCTCTTATCGTCCCAGCACCATCTGCCGTCAAGGGAAGCAGGGGAAGTTCACCCGACTCGTGCGCGGTTTCGGGCCCCACAAGCATCAGAAACCGAATAATGTATCGCCTGCCCACTCTGGGCGCTCCGACGGACACCCCGCGCTCGGAGACACACCGCCTCCGACGACCATCAATCGCGGAGTCAACACGCTCCGAGGAACCCCTTTCAGCTCGGAGAACGTCCACTACCCGAGCTAGAGGCTGGTATTTATCCGTGAAAATCGTGCGACGTGTCGGGGCTTCACCACGCGAGCGCGGAAGCGCCACTGGTCAGTCGTGCCCCGACATCTTCGAGCTCAGCGATGGCAGTTTCGCTGTCATCGGACGAGAGGCCACCAAGGAACTCGACCCTGAGCTCCCGCCCGACGCCGCACGAGCAGACTACGAGCGGATCGTGATCATCACACGCGACACCCTGGTGCGCGCGAAGGCGGACATTCCCGACGCTTGAGGTCGCGGGCCCTAGCGGCTTCACCTCAGTCGACGCAGAAGCGACAAAGAACGTCAAGAACGAGATCCATCTCGCACCCCACCCATGCGGTTGGACACTTCGGCCCGGCATCGACACGATGCCGGGCCTTCACGTGTCACGGCCTGCCTCCCGATTCTCCTCCCCGAGCGCGGGGAAGCATCTCGTGGACGCTGGAGGGGGCACGATGGCAGGTAGTACTGCATGGGGCTCAGGGCCAGATTCTGCACATGGCTGGTCGCCGCCATACTCGCGATCGGCCTCGTAGGCGCAGCGTCGATAGTTGTCAGTGGCTGGCTGATCGACGGTGTCGAGCAGGCGAACGGCAGCCGGGGGAACGCTGTGGAGCGAAGTGCCCTCGGTGGCTACTTCGGTGCTGTCAGCGCGATCTTCTCGGGAATAGCTCTCCTCCTCCTGGTCACAGCGCTCCTGTACCAGCAACTGGAACTGCGGCTACAGCGCACCGAACTGGCCCTGCAGCGGGAAGAGTTGGCAGCATCCCGCAACGAGCTGCGCCGAAGCGCGGAGGCGGACATGCGCAGCCTGCACGTACAACTCACGCAGATGGCGATGGCGGATCCTGCTCTGGCTGCCGTGTGGACCACCCACCACGACGAACCGGAGCCGACAGTGCGCCAGCATCTCTTCGCCAACCTGGTCTTCAGTCACTTCGTGCTGGCCCGTAGCTGGGGGTCGTACTCGGACGCAGACCTACTGGCGCATGCCCATGGCCTGCTTCGAAACCCGGCGTTCCGCCACTACTGGGACTCAACTCGGTCCGCGAGAAGCCGCCTTTCACCAAACAGCCCAGAAGCCCAACTGGCCCAGCTCTTCGAGCAAGCCGTCTCCGATCTTCGCCACGAGCCGCCTCCCTCCACGCCATGACTAGGCCACCGCGGGCACCGCAACCGGCGGAACCGGCCCCACATACCGCGCCGCCGGCCGGATGATCTTCGGGTCCTCCGCCTGTTCGAGGATGTTGGCGCTCCAGCCGACGACGCGGGCCGCGGCGAACGTAGGTGTGAACATCTCGCGTGGCAGGCCGCAGAGTTCCATGACGACGCCCGCGTAGAACTCCACGTTCGTGTGGAGTTCGCGGCCGGGCTTGAGCTCCGCGAGGATCGCCTCCACCTGGCGTTCGACCTCGACCGCGATGTCGACCAGGGGGCCGCCGAACTGCTGGGCGATCCCGCGGAGCATGCGCGAACGGGGGTCCTCGGTGCGGTAGACGGGGTGGCCGAAGCCCATGATGCGATCGCCGGCGAGGACCCGTTCACGGATCCAGGAGTCGATGCGGTCGAGAGTCCCGATCGCGTCGAGGGTGTCCAGGGCCCGACTCGGGGCGCCCCCGTGGAGCGGACCGGAGAGGGCTCCCACCGCGCCGACGAGACAGGCCGCCACGTCCGCCCCCGTCGACGTGATCACACGAGCCGTGAATGTTGATGCATTGAATCCATGGTCAATGGTCGAGATCAGGTACTGCTCGACCGCCCTCGCCCGGTCCGCGTCCGGTTCCGAACCCGTCAGCATGTAGAGGTAGTTGGCGGCGTAGGGCAGATCGTCACGCGGCTCGATCGGTTCGAGTCCCTGCCCGAGCCGGTGGAGCGCCGTCAGCAACGTCGGCACGGCCGCCGACGCGGCGAGCGCGTCCGCTCGGCGCTGCTCGGTGTCAATGTCGTACACCGGGCGGAACCCCCGCGCCGCACCGAGCAACGACAACGCGGTGCGCATCCCGGCAAGCGCCCCTGACCTCCCACTTGCCGCGGAGATCGCGGGCAGCACGGCCCGCACCTCCGCCGGCAGCCGCCGCAGTTCCGCCGTCCGCGCGGCAAAGGCGGAACGCTGTGCCGCGTCCGGCAGTTCACCGTGTACCAGCAGATGCCACACGTCCTCGAAGCCGCGGGTCCGTGCGAGGTCGACGGCCGAGTACTGGCGGTAGTGGTAGAACCCTTCGATCCCCCTGACGTCACCCAGCACGGTGTCGGTGACAACGACGCCCGCGAGTCCTCGCGGTACGTCGACAGAGGCGGTCGCGGCCCGGTTGATCGGCATGTTTCCTCCCTGGACTTGATTCGACTGTCCATGCTTGACTCAAGACCTGTCAATATTGATTGAATCAATACTCAGACTGCATAGATACGGTGATGCCCATGACGGATCAAGAACCGGCCCTCGCGCACGAAGCTCGGCGGATCAGCACCAAGGAAGCCGCCGAACTGCTCGGGGTGAAGCCCGAGACGGTCTACGCGTATGTGAGCCGCGGCCAGCTCGGCAGCCGACGCAGCACAGGCGGCCGGGGCAGCACCTTCGACGCGAAGGAGGTGGAGGCGCTCGCGCGTCGCAACAGGCGTGAACCGGCCGGGAGTTCACCGGCCGCCGGCACGCTCTCCGTGCGCACCCGGATCACGTTGATCGACAAGGACCGGTACTACTTCCGAGGGGTAGACGCGACCGAACTGGCCGCGCGCCACTCCTACGAAGAGGTCGCCGAGTGGCTGTGGACGGGCGCCCTTCGCCCGGGCGCCACGTTCACAGCACCGGAGGCGTCCGTCGCCGTCGCCCGCCGTGCCGTCGACGCGCTGCCCGAGCACACCGGCCCGACGGACCGGCTCCGCGTCGCGGCCATCGCCGCGGCGTCCGCCGACCCGCTGCGCTTCGACCTCTCCGAACAGGCCGTGCTCGGCACGGCCCGCACGCTGATCCCGACGCTCGTCGACGCCCTGCCCCCCAAGAGTCACGGCCATCGGGACGACAGCTCGCTCGCACACCGCCTGTGGGCCCGGCTCAGCGGCCGCGAACCCGATGAGGCGTCCCTGCGCGCCCTGGACACCGCACTCGCACTGCTCGTCGACCACGACCTGGCCGCCTCGACGCTGGCCGTCCGAGTCGCCGCCTCGGCCCGTGCCCACGCGTACGCCGCCGTCTCGGCGGGCCTCGGCGTCCTCGAAGGCCCGTTGCACGGAGCGGCCAGCGGCCTGGCGCACCGGATGCTGCTCGACGTCCTGGACCGGGGTACGGCGGCACCGGTGGTCGCGGACGAGCTGCGGGCCGGGCGCCGCGTCCCCGGGCTGGGTCACCGCATCTACCCCGGCGAGGACCCACGCGCGCGCGCGCTGTTCG
>NZ_JAPWHT010000364.1:0-10622 GCF_027270795.1 Streptomyces sp. ActVer | reverse complement strand
CCCGCGCTCGACCGGGACGCGTTCCGTGCCTGGTCCAACGAGATGGTCGCCCGTACGAGTCCGGAGGCGGAGGCGCGCGCCTACCAGGAGATGCCGGCGTACCTGGCCGAACTGGCCGCGGCCAAGCGGAGCCGGCCCGGCCAGGACCTGCTGAGCGCGATGATCCACACCGTGGACGAGGGCGGCGACCGGCTCTCGCCCGACGAACTCATCGGCATGTGCGTGCTGTTGCTCATCGCCGGCCACGAGACCACGGTCAACCTGATCGGCAACGGCATGCGTGCTCTGTTCGCACATCCCGGCCAACTGGCCGACCTGCGCGCCGACTTCGGGCTGCTCGAAGGCGCGGTCGAGGAAATGCTCCGCTACGACGGCCCGGTGGAGAACTGCACGGACCGACTGGCACTGGAGGACGTGGAGATGGGCGGGGTGACCATCCCTGCCGGCTCCACCGTCCTGATCGCCATGGCCGGCGCCGACCGTGATCCGGAGCGCTTCCAGCAGGCCGACCGGTTCGACATCCGCCGGGACTCCCGCGGCCACATCGCCTTCGGGCACGGCCTGCACTACTGCCTGGGCGCCCCGCTGGCCCGGCTGGAGGGCCGCATCGCGATCCGCACTCTCCTGGAACGCTGCCCGGACCTGAGGCTGGACGCCGAAGAGACCGAGCTGCCGTGGATGCGGGGGCTGTTGATCAGGGGTGCCCGCGAACTTCCCGTGCGCTGGTGACCGTCGGCGTTTCGCGCCGGTGACCGACAGCGGGACGGCCGTCGCTGGTTACCGGCAGTAACTGTTCTGCTCTCGCGGGATCCCGGCCGCCACCACCGCGTACGCGGTGGCGCGTCCTCGTCGACAACATGACTACGCGGGGCCCGGCAGCCCTGTCTGCCGGGCGCCGCAAGGCGTTTACGGGGCGGCGCCCACTCCGTGGTGATGAACGCGGCACGGACGCGACGCGCGCTCGCCGCCCGTCTCTGGGGTAAGGTCCTCGTCACTTCGGAGGCGCCCGTATCTCTCCGTCACATTGACCGGCCGCGTACACCTGCCGGACGACGGGGCGTGTACGCGGACGAGGAGCAAGAAGCCGTATGGCGCCCTCGGGTGGGCTGGTTCATGAGAGGTTTCTATGAATCCGCGAGACGTTTGAACACTCGGGGCCTCCCCTCCGTATAGGGCGGGGGATTGCCATGCCGGCTCCGGCAACAGAAGCGTAGGAGTAGATCCTTGGGACGCAACACGCGCAGACGCCCAACAGGTGCACGACGCGCGACCATTGGGGCGGTCGCGCTGATGCTGGGTGGAGGTGGGCTGGTAGCGGCGAACGTCTACGCGACGGCCTCCGAGAGTGGTCAGAGCCAGGCCGGTCAGGTCCTGGCCTCGGGTGCCGCCACGATCGACTGCCCGGACGTGGGCAGTCAGCTGACGGCGGTGCCGGACGAGGCGAAGGCCGAGGTCGACAAGGAACTCGCCCTCCTCGACAAGCAGATCGCCGAGGCCTACCAGCGGTTGCAGCAGTCGACGCAGGCCATCCAGCAGGACGGTGCCTTCGCCGAGAACTCGATCATGAACCCGTTGAAGGAGAAGCGAGCCGCGACCATCGAGCGGATCGCGATAGCCGTCGACCGGGTGGGGGACCGTCCGCAGGGTCTCGAGCCCTTCGCGGCCTGCATACTTCGCGCCTCGGGCAACCAGGGCGAGCAGGGTGGCGACGGGCAGAACGGCGACCAGGGCGGCGAAGGCCAGCAGCAGGGCGGCGAAAACCAGGACGGTCAGAACCAGGGCGAGGGCCAGGACAACGGCCAGAACCAGGACAACGGCCAGAACCAGGACAACGGGCAGGGCCAGGGCGGCGAGCAGGGCGATCAGCAGGGCGGCAACGGCGGTCAGGCCGGCAACGGCCCTGTGGCCGCCGACTTCGTGGACATCAAGTCGGTCCAGCCCAGCGTGCAGAGCCCGCGCAAGCAGGGCAACGCCTCCCGCGGCACCTTCAGCACCGACTGCGGTGTGAACGCGAACGGCCTGTTCAACTCCGACAACGTGATCGTGGCCCCCGGTGTCAGCAACGGCGCCCACCACTTCCACGACTACGTCGGCAACCAGGGCAACAACGCCTTCGCGACCGACGAGGACCTGGCCAGCGCCGAGACGTCCTGCGTGAACGAGGGCGACAAGTCCTCCTACTTCTGGCCCGTGTTGCGCCTGCAGAACGGCGCCCAGGAACAGGACGCGGCGTCCCCCGGTGGTGGCATCGAGGGCAACTCCGGTGAGATCGTCACGCCCAGGCAGGTGACCATGACCTTCGTGGGCAACCCGCAGAGCAAGGTCACCGAGATGCCGAAGCTGCTGCGCATCATCACCGGTGACGCCAAGGCGTTCGTCAACGGCACCGCCAACGCCAACGCCTCATGGAGCTGCACCGGGTTCGAGGACCGGCAGCTGAAGGACAAGTACCCGCTCTGCCCCCAGGGCAGTGACGTGGTCCGCACCTTCAAGTTCCAGAGCTGCTGGGACGGCAACAACATCGACAGCGCCAACCACCGCACCCACGTGGCCTTCGCCGACGCCAACGGCACCTGCGCGAACGGCTTCAAGGCCATCCCGCAGCTCGTCCAGCGGATCGTCTACGACGTCGACGCGCCCAGTCTGAACGACGGCGGCCGCACAACTCCGCTGTTCGCGGTCGACTCCTTCCCGGAGCAGCTGCACAAGCCGGTCACCGACCACGGCGACTTCATCAACGTCTTCGACGAGGACCTGATGGGGGAGATGGTGGACTGCATCAACGGAGGCCGGAAGTGCGACTCCGCCGACGGTGCGGGTGACGGCGCCGGTGGCGGCGCGGGTGAGGAACCGGGCAACTCTCCGTCGCCGACACCCGAGAGCCCGCCCGGCGGGAACAACGGGGACGACGACCCCGCGGACAACGGCAATGGGAACGGCAACGGTGGCGAGGACACCCCGTCGCCCACGGCCACCGCCCCGTCCGGTGGGAACAACCAGGACGAGGACCCCGCCGACAACGGCGCCGAGAACACGGAGAAGCCCTCCGCCGACAGCACCCAGGCCCCCAGCCCCGCCGACGGCGAGGACAAGGGCAATGGTGAAGCGGTGCCGAAGGCCGAATCGTCCCCGTCGGCCGTCCAGAGCGACGCGGCCGCGGCGACGGGCGGCGACGACAACGACCTGGGCGGCGCCGTGCCGGGCCCCGAACCGTCGAGCGCCTCGGCGCTCGTACCGCAGGCGACCTCGGGCGGACTCGCCGACACCGGGACGCAGTTGTGGCCGGCCGCGGCCGGAGCGCTGCTCCTGCTCGCGGGCTTCGTACTGCTCCGCCGTATCAACAGCAGGCAGACGTGACGCGGTAGCGCCACGACGAGGTAGCGCCACAACGAGGCAACGCCGTATCGCAGTAGTGGCATCGAAGAGGCGACCGGGGAAACCCGGGCGGGTCCTCACTTGTGTGCGCGACCGTCTAACGCGACGCCTCGTCCGGCCCTGTGCCCAGGACCTCGGTGATGAAGCTCGCCAGTTGCTTCCGCATGTCGTCCCGGGACACGCCCTTCTGACCGGCAAGGTGCTCGACGAGGTCGGCTCGGACCGTGGCGAGCAGTGCGTGCGCGGTGAAGTCGCTGTTGGTCAGGCCGGGAATCTGCTCCAGCGCGGACCGGAGCAGGCTGTGCCATCGCTCGTAGTGCTCAGCCTGGTAGGGGCTGTCGCTGCCGGTCGCCTCCAGGGCCAGGGCGAGATGGCGGTTGTCGAGCTTGAAGCACAGGAGGGCGTCGAGCAGGGCGGGCACGCGCTGAAGCGGCGGAGTATCGGGCCCCAGCGGCGGCGGGCCCTCCTCGACGGCGCTCCTGACCGGTTCGAGTCGCGTCGCATACAGAGCCCGGATCAGTCCGGTGCGGTCGCCGAAGGCCCGGAAGAGCGTTCCCTTGCCGACGCCGGCCGCGGTCGCGATGTCGGCCATGGTGACGTCCTCGGGGCTCTCGCACTCGGTGAAGAGCGTGTCGGCGGCCGCGAGTACGGCAGCCCTGTTGCGGGCCGCGTCCTTGCGTGGTCTGCGCTCGGTCATGCTGCTCCTCCATTTGCAAAGCGGACCCCGGGTCCGTATCGTGCATCGAAACGGACCGGTGGTCCGTATCGTACGGGACGGAGAAACACATGCCCGCGAACACCTCACCGGCAGATCTGTACCGCCACAGCCTGCGGCTGCTGCTGGACAAGAACATCCCCGCCTGGGTCGACCTGTGGGCCGAGAACGGCATCATGGAATTTCCCTTCGCGCCCCCGGGCTGGCCCGGACGGCTGGAGGGCAAGGAGGCCATCGCCGTCTACATGCGCCACTATCCCGACCACATCGACCTGCACGACTTCCCCGACGTGCGGATTCACCAGACCACCGAGCCCGACGTCATCGTGGTCGAGATGCGCGGTGTGGGCCGCGTCGTGGAGACCGACGGCCCCTTCGACATGACCTACATCGCCGTCGTGACTGTCCAGGACGGGCTCATCTCCTCCTACCGCGACTACTGGAACCCGCTCGCCGTCCAGGAATCAGGCGTCGGCTTCGTCGCGAGCGGCACCCGATGAGCACCACCGGCGCGATTCTGGTCATCGGTGCCAGCGGCACCACCGGCAGCCGTACCGCCGCGCAGCTGATCGCCGCCGGCCATCGCGTCAAGGCCGCCGGCCGTCGCGCGACCCCCGTGCCGGGCGCGGAACCGGTCCGCTTCGACTGGGGCGACCCCGCGACCCACGCCGACGCCCTCGACGGAGTGGACCGTGTCTACCTCATCCCGCCCCTGGGCGACTCCGACCCGGCTCCGGTCATGCTGCCCTTCCTGCGGCAGGCCCGCGCCGCCGGGGTGCGCCGCGCGGTGCTCCTCAGTTCCTCGGCCATACCCGAGGGCGGCCCGGCGGTGGGAATGGTGCATCAGGCCCTGCCCGGCCTGTTCGACGAGTGGGCGGTGCTGCGGCCCTCGTGGTTCATGCAGAACTTCACCGGCGCGCACGCCCACGCCGACAGCATCCGCGCGGACGGCACCATCCTGACCGCGGCAGGCACCGGCCGTGTCGGCTTCGTCGACGCCGACGACATCGCCGCCGTCGCCGTGCGTGCCCTCACCGACGACCGTGCCCCCAACGCCGAACTGGTCCTGACCGGGCCGGAGGCGCTCAGTTACGACGACATCGCCGCGATCGTCACGGAGGTCACCGGCCGGCCCGTGGTCCACCACTCGCTGGCCCATGAACAACTGCGCGACCGCCTCGCGGCGTTCATACCGCTGGAGTTCGCCACGATGCTGGCCGACATGGACCGAGCCATCGCCGACGGAGCCGAGGACCGCACCACCGGCACCGTGCAACTCCTCACCGGCCGCCCGCCGAACGGCTTCCGTGCCGTCGCCGAACGTGAGTTGAGAGTCCCGATCTCCTAGGGGCGCATCCGGCCAACGGCCTTTCCCTGCCTGACCGACGGCATACGCCTGTCCGTCGTGGCCGGGTCGGCCCGGCCACGACGAACCGTGTGCTGTCAGCCGTGGTAACCGATGTACCCGTTGCCGTCCCGGTCGTTGTTCCTCTTCGTGTAGCTGTGCACGTCCGCAGGGCTGCCGGCGGGCTTGTAGAGGTAGATGGTGTCGGCGTCGTTGTTCCACATGAAGTTGCAGTTGTCGCGGTAGACGACGTTGTTGGCATCGGAGTCGTTGCCGTTGCCGCCGCGCAACTTCACATAGTCACCGGGCTGGAGATAGTGGTTCGCGGTGAAGGCGAAACGGTTGCCGGTCTTGTCCTTGACGACATAGCCCTTGAGATTGACGGTCGCCGAGGACGAGTAGTTCTTGATGGTCAGGTATTCCTGATGGGTGTTGCCGGTGGTGCATCTGTTGGAGTCGCTGCCGGGCGCGTCGTACTGGACGCCCCGGACCTTCAACGCCGACGTGTACTCGGCCGCCTGGGCCGGGGCGGCAACGAGAACCGCCAGCGCACCGGCTGTGAAGGACACGGCTATGACAGGGTGCTTTCGCATGGGAATCCCCCTCCGGATCTCTATGAGGCACTGGAGCCTAGCCATGCCGTGAACGAACTGTGCCGGGTTGGGGGTTATTGCGTTTTCCGTCATGAAAACGTGATAGTGGCGTTAAAGGTCCGGGGTGGGCCGGGCGCCCCGTCGAGGGCTGAAATCCGTTGAAAGCTGTCGGTAATGCCCCTGTGGGGTGAATGCCCGTGCTCCTAGCGTGGTGAGCCGTTCCCGCCCAAGTCCGGCGGCGGCATTCACACTCCAGGAAAGAGCACAGGCATGCAGTACTTCCTGCCGATCGTCATCGGCGTTCTCTACGCGCTGCTGATGTCCCTCATCCGGGAACCGCACCGGCGGCGGTTCAACGCCGTCATGGTCGCGGGGGCGGGTGCCGCGTACCTCAGCGGCGGCGGGATGGGTGGCTGGGAGTTCGCGTTCACGGCGGTCGTGACCTGTGTCGCGTACCGCGGGCTGGACTCGTGGACCTTCATCGGTATCGGGTGGCTGCTGCACACCGCGTGGGACGTCGTGCACCACGTCAAGGGGAACCCCATCATCCCCTTCGCCCACGACTCGTCGCTGGGCTGCGCGATCTGCGACCCGGTCATCGCGGTGTGGTGCTTCATGGGTGGCCTGTCACCGCGTGAACTCCTGCGCAAGGTGCGGTCCGGGAAGACCCAGGAGCACGACACGAACGTCCCGGCCGACCCGCACGCTGAGGCGGGGCGGCCGGGACGGTCAGTGCCGAGGGATCAGACCGCCGGGGCCGGGTAGGTCGGGTACTCCACCCCGGAGACGTGCTGGACGACCCGGATGACCTGGCACGAGTAGCCGAACTCGTTGTCGTACCAGAGGTAGAGGATCGCGTTGTCGCCGTCGACCTTGGTGGCGCCGGCGTCGACGATCGACGCGTGGCGCGAGCCGATGAAGTCGTTGGAGACCGCGTCCGGGGCGCTGGTGAAGTCGATCTGGCGCTTGAGCGGCGAGGTCAGCGACACATTGCGGAGGTAGTCGAGGACCTCGTCGCGGGTGGTCTCGCGCCCGAGCCGCAGGCTGAGGATCGCGATCGAGACGTCCGGCACGGGCACGCGGATCGAGCTGCCCGTGATCGGCGCCTTGAGGTCGGGCAGCGCCTTGGCGACGGCGGAGGCGGCACCCGTCTCGGTGATGACCATGTTGAGCGGCGCGGAGCGGCCGCGGCGGTCGGCCTTGTGGTAGTTGTCCAGCAGGTTCTGGTCGTTGGTGAACGAGTGGACGGTCTCCACGTGGCCGCGCACGACGCCGTACTCGTCCGCCATCGCCTTCAGCGGCGGGACGATCGCGTTGGTGGTGCAGGAGGCGCAGGACAGGATCTGCTCGTCCGGCTTGATCGTGTCGTGGTTGACGCCGTGCACGATGTTCGGGACGTCGCCCTTGCCGGGCGCGGTCAGGACGACCTTGTCGATACCGGGGCGCAGGTGCCCCGAAAGGCCCTCGCGGTCGCGCCACTTGCCGGTGTTGTCGATGAGGATGGCGTCCCTGATGCCGTACGCCGTGTAGTCGACCTCCGACGGGTCGCTCGCGTAGATCACCTTGATCTCGTTGCCGTTGGCGATGATCGTGCTGTTCGCCTCGTCGACGGTGATCGTGCCCTGGAACTGGCCGTGGATCGAGTCGCGGCGCAGCAGCGAGGCGCGCTTCACGAGATCGTCGATGGCCCGCTCGCCACCCCGGCGCACGACGACCGCGCGCAGGCGCAGTCCGTTGCCGGAGCCGGTCTTCTCGATGAGCAGGCGGGCGACGAGGCGGCCGATACGGCCGAAGCCGTAGAGGACGACGTCGCGCGGCTCACGGCGGTCGATCTTGTTGGCGCCCGTGGCGCCTGCGACGGACTCGGCGGTGAACTCGCGCACCGACAGACCGCGGTCGTCGGCCTTGTACGTCGCTGCGAGCATGCCGAGGTCGATCTGCGAAGGCCCGAGATCGAGCTCGGTGAGGGTCTCCAGGAACGGCAGCGTCTCGGTGACCGAGAGCTCCTCGCCGGCTATCTGCCGGGCGAATCGGTGGGTCTTGAGGATGCTGACCACCGACTTGTTCACCAGGGAGCGGCTGTGCAGCAGGACCGTGACGTCCCGCTCCCGGTGCAGCTTCCCGATGAGCGGGATCATCGACTCCGCGATCTCCTCGCGGGTCTTCCAGTTGGTGAACGAGTCGTCATTGACAGTCACAGGTTTATCTTTCGAGCTAGGCGGCGCTCATATGCTAAACCGTCGCCTTTTTGATCATGTCAGCGGCATCGTCAGTGGCATCGGTCGAGCGGGTGGCGCGCTCGCTCGCGGTGGTCGAACGGCGCCGCTCAGCGTCCGGGTGCGGCCGGTCCGGGGGTGCCTGGTCCGGGCGCTCCCACGCGCAGCCCGTCCATGATCAGGTCCAGGAGCCGGGTGGCGCGCGGCCGCCAGTCGCCGGCGGGGTCGATCAGCCAGAGGCCGCCGATGGCGAGGATGAAGTCGTCCGCGGTGACGCCCGGGCGGATGGTGCCGGCCGCCTCGTTGGCGCGGAGGAGGAGTTCGGCCGCTTCGGACACCGGGGCGTGCCCTGGCTTCGCCAGGTTCCCCGGGCCGCTCGTCGCCTGCTGGATCGCGTTCGCGAGGCCGGCCTTGGCCATGCCGAACTGGGCGAGTCGGTCCATCCACTCGCGCAGTGCCTGCTCGGGTTCCCGCGTCTCGAGCAGCTCGGCCGCGCTGTTGGCGACCTGCTGCATCTCGTGGCGGTAGATCTCGAGGACGAGGGTCTCCCGGTTGGGGAAGTTCCGGTAGAACGTGCCCTGCCCGACGCCCGCCTTCTTGGCGATCGTGCTGAGTGGAGTGTCCGCGGAGTTCGTCAGCTCGATCAGGGCCACCTTCAGGATGCGTTCGCGATTCCGCTGCGCGTCCGAGCGCTGGGGCGCGTCCTTCTTCGGCTGCACTCGTCCTCCTCGCGGGTCCGTGTCCGAATCCCGACCTTGCTCAACCGGACAACTGTCCGTTACGTTTCCTGTGAGCGGACAACTGTCCGGTTGAGTCCATTCTAGCGGTGGGCTCGACTGGCGTGGGCGCCCGGTGACCGTTGTCACCAGCATTCCCTCTCCGACTCTTCTGCCCGCCGGACCGTCCCCCGGACACGCTCCGGGAACGCGAAAGAAGGCTGATCATGGCCCCAGCCACCCCCTCGACGCACAGCGCCATAAGTCTGAACATCAACGGCGAGAAACACACGCTCTCCGTCGACCACCGCACCACCCTGCTCGACGCCCTGCGTGAGCGTCTGGACATGACAGGCACCAAGAAGGGCTGCGACCAGGGACAGTGCGGTGCCTGCACCGTCCTGCTCGACGGCCGTCGGGCCGTGTCCTGTCTGCAGCTCGCGGTGGCGGCCGAGGGACGTGAGATCACCACCATCGAAGGCATGGCCGCCGGCGATCAACTCCACCCGGTGCAGCAGGCGTTCCTCGACCTCGACGGCTACCAGTGCGGCTACTGCACGCCCGGCCAGATCTGTTCGGCGATCGCGGTGATCGAGGAGCACGCGGCAGGCTGGCCGAGCGCCGTCACGGACGACGTCCGGCCCGAAGCCGGACCACCACCATTGAGCGCCGACGAGATCCGCGAGCGGATGAGCGGCAACCTGTGCCGCTGCGGCGCGTACGTGTCGATCGTCGAGGCCGTCGCCCGTGGGGCCGCCGAGACGCAGGACGTGACGTCCGCGGGCCTTCCGCAGACCGAGGAGGCGGCGGCATGAGGGAGTTCGGATACCAGCGGGTGTTCGACGTCTCCGGCGCGGTCGCGCTGCTCGACGCCGATCCCGACGCCCGTTTCCTGGGCGGTGGCACCAACCTCGTCGACCTGATGAAGACCGGCGTCGAACGGCCCGCCCGGCTCGTCGACGTCCGCGAACTCCCGCTGGACACCGTCGAGGTGACGCGGGACGGCAGCCTCCGCATCGGAGCGACCGTCACCAACAGCGACCTCGCCGCGCACCCCGAAGTCCGGCGCCGCTACCCGGCGTTGACGCAGGCCGTGCTGGCCGGCGCCTCCGGACAACTGCGCAACATGGCCACCGTCGGCGGGAACCTGCTCCAGCGCACCCGCTGCGGCTACTTCGCCGACGTGACCAAGCCCTGCAACAAGCGCGTCCCGGGCAGTGGTTGCCCCGCAATCGAGGGCGAGCACCACAACCACGCGATCCTCGGCGCCTCCGACCGCTGCGTCGCGACCCACCCTTCCGACATGGGCGTGGCGCTGACCGCCTTCGACGCGGTCGTGTCGTACGAAACGGCCGACGGACCGGGGGAAGTGCCGCTCAGCTGGCTCTACCTGCCAGTGGGAGACACTCCGCACCGCGAGACGGATCTGCCGCCGGGCGCGCTGATCACGCATGTCACGCTGCCGCCCGCCCCGGTCGCCGCCAACTCCCGCTATCGCAAGGTGCGCGAGCGTGCCTCGTACGCCTTCGCGATCGGCTCGATCGCCGCCGCGCTCGACGTCCAGGACGGCGTCGTACGCGATGTGCGCCTGGCCTTCGGAGCGGTCGCGTCGCGGCCGTGGCGGGCCCGCGCCGCCGAACGCGTACTGGCAGGTGGACCGGC
>NZ_JAPWHT010000363.1:0-10628 GCF_027270795.1 Streptomyces sp. ActVer | reverse complement strand
CAGGGGGCGGGCCTGGACCCGGTGCTCGCGGTGATGTCCGCGACCGGACACAGCCGCCGACGCGCGCTCAGGCTGATTGCCGGAGCAAGGGACGCGGGTCTGCTGACGCCGCGTCACGTCCGCCGCTGATCCGCCGCCAGCCGGGTCGGGTGCCGTCAGGACATGTCGCGCATCCGGCTGATCTCGGCCGTCTGCTGGGCGATCACGTCGTCGGCCATCTCCTCGATCTGAAGGTTGTTGCCCTGGGCCTTCACGTCGGTGGCCATGGTGATGGCTCCTTCGTGATGGGTGATCATCAGCTTCAGGAAGAGCTCGTCGAACGCCTTGCCCTGCGCCGCCCGCAGCTTCTTGAGCTGGGCCTCGGTCGCCATGCCCGGCATCGGCTCATGGCCGTGGGACTCGCTCTTCGCGGCGCCGCCGTGGTTCTTGAGCCAGCCCTTCATGGTGTTGATCTCGGGTCGCTGCGCGGCCGCGATCCGGTCGGCCATCCCCTTCACCTGGGTCGACTCGGCGTTTTTCGCGGCGAGTTCCGTCATCTCCAGCGCCTGCGTGTGATGGTCGATCATCATGCGCGCGTAGTCGCGGTCGGCGGTGTTGGGGGAGTCGTCCTCCGCCCGGTGCTTCGCGGCGTCCTCGGCGGAGAGGGTCTGGGCTGCCTCGCCCGGCTTGCCGGGGGCGATGACCGAAGGGCCCGTACCCGCCGCGGACTTGGACGGGGTCTCGTCGTCCGAACCTGTGCAGCCCCCGAGTGCGAGGACGGCGGACGCCGCGATCGCGACGCGGAGCAGGGACGTACGGCCAAACGGCACAGCGACCTCCTGAGTCACCCGGGACAACAGACACCTCGTGAGTGTTGATGACCGTCCTAGCATGCTTCTGAACGTGATTGATCAAAAACATTCATTACGAATGCGTTGCCGCCTGTTGATCTGTGCATGATGAAGACGATACTTCGGGTGAACCTGAACCGTTCGACTGCGAACGGCTACAAGGGAGGACGCAGTGACCCTGTTGAACAATCACCGAACGCGGTGCAGACGTCTGGGAGTTGCCGCCACCGCGGCGGGCCTCCTGGCGGCTCTGCTCACGGCCGGTCCGGCGGTCGCGACCCCAGACCCCGGGGACTCGCAGGCCACGTCGCAGAAGGTCTCCAAGAGTGAGGCGGCCGAGGCCAGGGCCGCGATAGCGAACGGCGAGACACCCGGGCAGGACGAGATCGTCCACTCGGAGAACATCGAGCCCGTCGCCAACATCCCCAAGGACACGCTGGCGGGCACCAATTCGGACCTGGCCTTCCAGGGCAAGTACGCGTTCGCCGGCAACTACGACGGCTTCCGCATCTTCGACATCAGCAACCCGAAGTCCCCGAAGACGGTCTCCCAGGTGCTCTGCCCGGGCTCGCAGAACGACATCTCCGTCTCCGGCGACCTGCTCTTCCTCTCCACCGACTCCTCGCGCAGCGACAACTCCTGCAACAGCACCACGCAGCCTGCGACCGAGAAGTCCTCCTGGGAGGGCATGAAGGTCTTCGACATCAGCGACAAGCGGAACCCGAAGTACGTCGCCGCCGTCGAGACCGCCTGTGGTTCGCACACCCACACGCTGGTGCCGGAGCGCAAGAACGTCTACGTCTACGTCTCCTCGTACTCGCCCAGCGCCTCCTTCCCCGACTGCCAGCCGCCGCACGACGGCATCTCGGTCATCAAGGTGCCGCGCAAGGCCCCGCAGAAGGCGAAGATCGTCAACTTCCCCGTCCTGTTCCCCGGTTCGGGGCCTGACGGTGGCGGCAACCCGGGCGGGCCCACGAACCCGGGCGTCTCCAAGACCACCGGTTGCCACGACATCACCGTGCTGCCCTCCAAGGACCTCGCGGCGGGCGCCTGCATGGGCGACGGCATCCTGTTCTCCATCAAGGACCCGGAGAACCCGAAGATCATCGATCAGGTCCAGGACAACGTGAACTTCGCGTTCTGGCACTCGGCGAGCTTCAACCAGAAGGCCAACAAGGTCGTCTTCACCGACGAGTTGGGCGGCGGCGGCGCGGCCACCTGCAACGCGGCCACGGGTCCGAACCGCGGCGCCGACGGCATCTACGACATCGTCGGCAAGGGCGACAAGCGCAAGCTCGTCTTCAAGAGCTACTTCAAGATCCCGCGCTACCAGGCGGACACCGAGAACTGTGTGGCCCACAACGGCTCGCTGATCCCGGTCAAGGGCAAGGACATCATGGTCCAGGCCTGGTACCAGGGCGGCATCTCCGTCTGGGAGTTCACCAACTCCTCGAAGCCCAAGGAGATCGCCTACTTCGAGCGTGGTCCGCTGAGCACCACGAGCATGGTCACCGGTGGCTCCTGGTCCGCGTACTACTACAACGGCTACATCTACTCGAACGACATCGCCAAGGGCTTCGACGTTCTGAAGATCAATGACCGTCGTACGGACCCGGCGAAGTGGGAGCGTCTGCGTGAGCTGAACGTCCAGACGCAGCCGGACTACTTCGACTGACCGGACCGCTTCGACTGATCGGCCTGTTCCGGCCGACCGGACCGGCCCCGGATGACCGGGCCGTTTCGGCCGGCCGGGCTACTCCGGTCAGCCGGTCCGGTCGGTCTCGTCCGTCTCGCGGTTGTGCTCACGGCCCTGCTCGCGGCTCTCGGGAGCGAAGAACCGTGAGAGGTCCTCGTGGCAGGTCCCGTCGGGTGCCTCGGCGCCCGGCGGGGCACCCCGCTCCCAGTCGAGCCGGTAGCGCCGGAACAACTCGGCCCGCAGCGTCCGGAGCGGCATCGGGACCCCGGGCACCAGCGCCGCGTACACCGAACCCATCAGGAGCGCGCGCAGCATCGGGTAGTCGGTGGCGGCGTCCGGTGAGCCGTAGCGGGCCATGGTGTCGCTGAGCAGTTCCGCCAGGCGCTGCTGCTCCGGGCACTGCATGAACCCCTCGGCCTGGAGGATGCCCGCCATGTGCTGGCGCATCAGCATGGGGTGATCGCGGGCCAGACCCAGGACGGCGTCAATGGCCCGCGCCATGCGCTCCCGACCGTCCTCCGTACGCGGCTCGCGCTCCAGCGCCTCCTCCAGCGTGCGGTGCATCAGCCGGTGCACCGCCGACTGTACGAGCTGGCGTTTGCCCGGGAAGTAGTACGAGACCAGGCCACGGGCGGAGCCCGCCCGGTCCGCTATGTCGCCCAAGGTCGTGGCCTCGTACCCACGCTCGCTGACCAGCTCCAGGGCCGCCTGCAGAAGCCTCTCGCGGGAACGCCGCCGCAACTCTTCATTGACCGAGGCGCTGCGAGGGGACATCCTATGTACTCCTGCGTTGACTGGCTGCCAGCCAACTATACTCAGCGCGTCCGGAGCGACTCCCGTCAGGGATCGTCTCCGGGCTGCCGTCCGCTCGGGGCGACGCGGGGGATCGTCCCGGGCGGACGGGAAGTACTGCCGCTTCCGTGCGGTCCTGCCCGGCCGCCCGGCCTGACCAGCAGCTGTCGCCGAGCCGTCGCCCGCTCCTTACAGTGGGCTGGAGTGCCGAGGAGGCGTGGGACATGGATCAAGAGCAGATCCTGGCCAGGATCACGGCGATGGTCGACGACGAACGCAGGCTCCGTGAAGCCGTCGCGTCCGGGCAGATCGACAGCACGACCGAGCACGAACGGCTCGGACAGCTGGAGCGCGAGCTCGACCAGTGCTGGGACCTGCTTCGCCAGCGGCGCGCGAAGTCCGAGTTCGGCGAGAACCCGGACGAGGCGCACGTCCGTCCGGCGACGCAGGTCGAGGGCTACCAGAGCTGACCGACCCGCCGCGGGGTCATCCCACCAGGTCCAGCACCGGCCGCAGCCCGTCCGGGCGCTCCGCGACCGGCAGGTGGTCGACGAAGTGCACTCCGCAGCCCAGCGCCGCGGCTCCGCCGTCCGCGCGCCGGTCGTCGCCGACCATCAGGGTGTCCCGCGGATCGGCCCCGAGCGCGTCGCAGGCGGTCGCGAACAGCCTGGGGTCCGGCTTCTGGATGCCGTGCTCGTACGACAGCACGTACGCGTCGATGTACGGGTCGAGGCCGTGCTCCCTGAACACCGGCCGCAGGTCCCAGCCGATGTTGCTGACCACGCCGACGGCGACACCGCGCTCGCGCAGCGCGCCCAGCACCTCGGCGGTGTCGGGGTACGGGCGCCAGGCGGCCGGTGCCATATGGCGGTCGTACAGCCTGTCGTGCAGTTCGGGATCGGGGAGCGTCACCTGACGGGAGACACCGGTGTACGCCGCCCGGTGCAGCTCGGAGCTCTGGTCGCGGATGCCCCAGTGCCGGGCCACGTCGTCCGGCACCGGCTTCGATGGAAGGGCCCCGCCCGGCAGTGCGCCCACGGCCTCCAGTTCCTTGGTCGCCCGGATCAACTCCGCCTCGGGCAGGGGCACTTCGGAGTCGGCCAGGACCGCGCGCAGCCAGGACTCGGTGGATTCGATTCGGAAGAGGGTTCCGGAGAAGTCGAACAACACGGCAGCCATGTGCCGGACCCTACCGGCCGCCTCGACGACGCGGAGCTGGGCACCCGCTCGATGAACGCGCCGTGAACGTAAGGGAGTTGTGGCCCGCTCGACAACAGGGCCGGTTCGAAAAGGTCACCGGCCGGTCGGCCCTGGTGCCCCTCCATCGATGTGAGAGCTCCGCCAGGAACCGAACGCGATCTCCGTGCGTGATACCGGAGAACGCGTTGGCATGCACACCAAGGCGGGGGAAACGCGAGTGGGATTCACAGTACGCGCGAGAACGGCGGCACTGGCCGCCGCGGTGGCCGGAGCGCTGGGGGCCTCGACAGCCCGGGAGTCGACCCGAAGGAGGCGGCCGTCGCCCGGCTCTCCGACAAGGCCCTGTTCGCGGCGGCCGCGGGCAACTCGGGCAACGGGCCCCGCACGATCTGGTCGCCCGGCAGCGTCCCCGAGGCGCTCACCGGGTTCTGTGTACTGGGTCCTGTGCGGTGAGGAGGCACCCGGCCGCGGTGCCTCCGCGAAAACCCGTTGGTGGACCACAACGACCGCTGCTACTTTTCCGGAGTCCGTGCGACAGAACGAGGAGGTGGTACCCGTGAACGCAGTTTCGACATGGGTGCTCCCCTCCGGGGTCACGGTCGGGCGGTAGGTCGTCCGGGAGCGCCGTAAAGCAGCCCTCCCGAAAGGCTCGACCATGCAATTCACTTCCGAACAGCGCCTCGGCGACGGCGTCCTCGAGCGCGAGTTCACCCTCGGCGAGATCCCCGGCACCCTGTGGACGCCTGGATCCGAACCGGCCCCGCTGATTCTGATGTCCCACAACAACGGCCTGCCCAAGGCGGATCCGCGGCTGGCGGCCCGGGCCGGGTACACCGCGGCGCGCGGCTACGCGGTGGCCACCATCGACGCTGCCGGGTGTGGTGACCGGCCCCGTTCCGCCGCCGACGAGCAGGCCCGTGCCGACCTCCGGCGGGCGATGCAGGCCGGCGAGCCCGTCGATGAGATCTTCGAGTCCTTCATCGGCCCGCTGGTCGAAAACGCGGTCCCGGAATGGCGGACCACCCTGGACGCCCTCCTTGAGCTGCCCGAGACCGGCGGCCCGGTCGGGTACTCCGGGGGGTGGACCGCCCTCGGCATCCGGCTGGCGGTGGTCGAGCCGCGCATCGCGGCCGCGGGCTTCTTCGCCGGGGGTTACGTGCCCCGCTCCCAACGCGAGGAGGCCCGGCAGGTCACCGTCCCGCTGCTGTTCCTGCTGCAGTGGGACGACCAAGGGAACCCCCGGCAACGGGCTCTGGACCTGTTCGACGCCTTCGGCAGCAAGGAGAAGACGCTGCATGCCAATCTGGGCGGGCACACCGGCACCCCGTGGTTCGAGCTGGAAGACGGATGCCGGTTCCTGGACCGACACCTGAAGTGAGGCCGGGCCTCCTGGCCGGCAGCAGCCGGTAGGCGCTGCCGGCCAGGAGGCCGCTGACCGAGACTCCGTCTACGGCGAGATCTTCCGTTCGTCGGCCTTGAGGCCGCGGAGGGCCCAGAGTCCGTACACGGCCAGCAGCGGTTTGACGACCAGCCACTCGCCAGGACGGTAGTCGTCCGCACGCACCAGTCTCGTTGCGAGATCAGGGCGTTGCCGCCGCAAGTACGCCCGGGCCTTGAGCGCGTGAGCCGACTGCGAGGCGATCTTGATGTGATCGGCGTCCTCAAGCAGGGGGATCACGTTCGTGATGTTCTCCCAGGTCGTCGCGCTCTGGTCTTCGAGGAGCACTGTGCCGTCGAACTCGAGCACCGACTTCGCGTAGTCGGCCATCAGTTGGGCCTCCGAAGCGCCACCGCCGGTCGCGCCGCCGCTGAAGATCACGCGGGTGCCCTGCGCACTGTCAGCGGCGATCGAGCGAATGCCGGCTCGGACTCGCCATCGGTTGATGAAGTTCGCCGTCGCTTCGGGGTTCCGGAAACCCAGCACGACCACGGTCCCGGCAGCGCCCCCGCTGTTCCCCACGAGTGTTCGGGACCAACGCCAGTTCAACCACTCGCCCCAGGCCATGGCCGCAACCCCGGCCATCGCCAGTCCTGTCCTTCGCCGCATCCGGTGACTCTAGAGCACCTCGACCGAGACTGCTGACAGCGGCGGATCCGGTGGACCGGCGCTCGCTGGTGAGCTGATGTGCCGGTGGATTGAGTACGGCTACTCATGTGGGCGGTCGCCGACAGCAAGCTGCCGAGCCTGAGGTACCCGGCGGCGCGGATCCACCGCATGCCGGACCTCTCGGGCAAGTCCGTGGCAAGGCTCGACGTGCGCGTGGGGGCCGGGCAGTTGGCTCTGGAGGTCACCGTCATCCACAACAGCGTGATGGTTCAGGCGTTCGGCGCTCCGGAGGGCGTGAGCGTGACCGAGGTACTGCTGAAGCAGCAGCCGGACCGGCCCACGTCCTGAGGAACCTGCCAACACCCCGCCGGGGCCGTGCCACCGGGGCACTCCGTGGGCGTCGGCTCCGGCGGGGTGGTTCACTGCCGGAGTTTCCTCGGGTGGTTCAGGTCAGTGGGGCCGGAGCCGGGGTGCCGTAGAAGGTGGCGGCCGGCCAACCGCGGGACTCGGCAAGCTCGTTGAGCAGGTTGGCGATCTCGGTCGGGGTGATGACGTTCTCCGTCGGCGTGTCCATGACCGAGACGCTGAAGGTCAGCGTCATGTACGCGTCGATGGGGTCGATGCTGTAGTCGGCGCTGAACCTGGTACCGCTCGGGAAGTCGGCCGACGACGACTCGGCCGCGGCCGGGGCATCGGGTGCCGCCGCCTGCGCCGACCCGGCGGCACCGACGACCGCGCCCGCCGCGGTGGTCCCCGAGTACCCCAGTAACGAACGTCTCGAAATACTGGACAAGTTGCCCCCTCTACGCGGCTCTGCCGGGTGTCTCCCGGAGCCGTGCTCGATCGTATGCACGGTCCTGAGGCGGGTGGGGCTGAACAGTTTCGTCCGCAAGTGGAGGCCGCAGGACGGGCCGACGCCGCTGTCAGCGCAGCTCGGCGGTGCCCTGGAACCTCGTGTACGACGCCACCGCGAGCGCCACCGTCAGCACGCCGAGCAGCCAGCCGCCGAGCACGTCCGACGACCAGTGCACGCCCAGCCAGATACGGGTGAGTCCGACACCGAGGACCGACACGACGGAGAGGGTGAGCGCGATACGCCACAGGACGCGTCCGGCGCCGTACAGGTGCAGGAGCCACAGCAGCAGCCCGCACACGACCGTGGCCACCATGGCGTGGCCGGAAGGATAGGCCGCGTAATGGGCGGAGTCCACGGGGTCGGGCCAGACCGGACGCTCCCGGTCGACCGCCGCCTTGAGCCCCTGCTGGAGCAGTGTGCCGAGCACACAGGTGGCCGTCAGCCACAGCGCGAGCCACCATGCCGAGTGGCGCAGCACCAGCCACAGCACGGCGACGGCGCACAGGGCACGCATCGTCCAGGGGTCCCACACCCAGTCCGTGAGGATGCGGAACGTCTGGGTCGTGACGGGGTCGTCCACCGCCCAGCGGTGGGTGGTGCGGGCGATGTCGCCGTCGAGGGCGATGAGCGGGTCCCAGGACATCGCGACCAGGACGAGCAACAGTACGGACGGAAGGGCGACAGCCGCCGCGACACGTACGGCGATCCCGGGACCAGGAGCGTGGGGCGGCGAGTCGACGGGTGGGGAGTGCATACACCGATCCTCGCCGACCGATGGGGTCAAAGGCGAACCCGGGGTGCCTGAGGCGCTGCGAGCCGGCTAACCGAGCGCCCGCAGACCCGGTACGAAGGTCACCAGGACGGGGATCACCGGCACCAGCGCGGCGGCCGCCGTGAGCCGCAGCCGACGGGCGGGCGGAAGACGGTCCGGGGGAGTGAGCAGCCGGTGGACGCGCTGCGGAACATGGGCCTGAGGTGTGGGGCAGGGGCCGAACACGCCCCGGTCCTCGTTGAGTTCGACCAGCGCGAGCGCGATCGTCAGCCGGCCGAAGCGGCGCGACGCCATGTCGTCCGCGGCGAGTTCGACCAGCCGGTGCATCTCGTCGCGGAACGCCGCGAACACCGGGACCTGCGGAAAGCCGTTGGCCAGCGCGGCCGAGGAGTGCAGCAGCCAGTCGTGCCTGGCCTGCGCGTGCCCCTGCTCGTGGGCGAGCACCGCGTCCAGTTGCCGGCCCTTGAGGCGGCGCAACGCGGCCGTGGTGATGACGAGTTGGGGCGCCGCCCCCGGCAGCCACCAGGCGTCGGGACGCTCGCCCTCAAGGACGACCAGCCGATCGCTGCCGGGCTCCTCGCCGGGCAACACCGGGGCGCGTACGAGGAGTTCGGCCCGCCGACGACGGCGCCGGGTCCTGGCCCGGGTGATCTCGCGGGCCAGCATCGCGGCGCTCCAGACACCGCCGAGCGCGAGTGCCACCGCGGTCGTCGCGGCCCAGGGGCCTCCGGCGAGCGCGTAGCTCTCCACGACGGCATGCGGGGCGGGGGCGAAGACATGGCCGCGGACGGCCTGCCAGGCGGCCGCCGCACTGAGCGTCATCGACAGCGCGCAGCACAGCAGAACGGCCATCACCACGCACTGCCAGACCCACAGGGCGACCACCGGTTCACGGTCCTGCCAGTCCGTTCGGGCAAGCAGCCGCGGAGCGAGGACGGCGGCCAGGGCGCCGAGCAGCAGCAGTGCCGCGGGGACCATCATGGCTGCAGCCTATGAGCGGGGCACCACCGGCCGATACGGGCTGTCGCGGCAAGTGACGTACACCACGGTTTCGTAAAGCGGGCCCGGGGCCCGGAGATGCCCGTTCGGAGTGTGAGATGCCGTCGGCCCGGAACGTGGGAAGCGCCGGTTCAGAGTGTGAGAAGCATGGCCAGCATCCCGATGCCCATCGAGAGGCGGCACGCCCGCGCCAGCTCCAGCCGGTCGCCCCACCCGGCGGCCCGGACACTCTCTCCGGGGCCACCCCCTGCGACGGCGACCGGCATCAGCCGTGTGCCGGTCCACAGCACATACGCGGTGAAGTACGCGAGGAGCACCCCCGTCAGGGCGGGAACCCCGGCGTGCGCCCCGCTCGCCATCACCGCCGCCATGTAGGCCATCGCGAACGCGCCCACCAGATGGTGCAGATGGTGGGTGCTGCTCCGTGCGGCCCACAGAGCGCGCAGCCCGGCCGCCCCGAACACCGTCGCGTAGGCGACCCAGGCCCAGCGCGGGGGCGCGAGCACCGCCGCGGGCACGGCCATCGCGGCCATCCCGAACCCCATCAGCGCCTCACCGCCCGCGGTGCGGCGCTGCTCCTCGACCCTGCTGCGCATCCGCAGCAGACAGTAGGCCCCGGTCGCCGCGCACAGTGCGACGAGCAGCCAGCCGGGTGACGCAGGACCGTGCACCGTGCACCTCCCCGCTCGACGGTGTCGGACAGTCCGCTCGAAGAGATGCCCGGACGGGGCGGAGCGCAAGCGAGCGCAAGGGTGTACACGGGGGAGCGTGCGGGAGTGCGCTTATCGTTTACGAGTAAAACACCTGCTAACCTTATTGCCATGAGCAGTGCCGCACCCAGCCCCACCCCCGCACGCCGACTGCCTCTCGCCGGTGTCCTGCGCGTCGGCCGCCCCTCCGACATCTGGTTCAAGCCCGCACTGAGCGTGGTCGTCGCGGTCGGCGTGCCGAACCTGACACTGCTGGCGCTCGGCCGGCTGGACCTCGCGATGTACACGATGGCCGGGTCGCTCTGCGCGCTCTACGCCCACAACCTGCCGTACGCGGCCCGCGCCCGGGCCCTCGCCTGGGTCGTGCTCGGCATGCTCGCCTCGGTGGCGGTCGCCCTGGTCACGGCGTCGCTCACGTCCTCCGCCGTGGTCCTCGTCGCCGTCGGCGCGCTGCTCGCCGCCACCCAGAAAGCGCTGTGCGACGCGACGCGCATCGGCCCGCCCGGACCGGTGATCTTCGCCTTCATCAGTTCGGCCGCCCTCTTCACCCCGCAGACGCTCGGCCAGGTTCCCGCCCATCTCGCCCTCGCCGCCGCGGCGGGCACCTGGGCATGGCTCGTCGGCATGGCCCCCGGTCTCGTACGACCGCACGGGCCGGAGCGCCGGGCCACGGCCCGGGCACTGAACGCGGCCGCCGCGTACGCAGAGACGTCCGTCGCCGCTTCC
>NZ_JAPWHT010000362.1:0-10687 GCF_027270795.1 Streptomyces sp. ActVer | reverse complement strand
GCCGCGCGCCTTTCAGGGGCCGGGGCTTTCCGGGGCCAGGGGGACCGCGCGCCTTTCTTTGGGGCGCGGGGCTCTCCGGGGCCAGGGGGACCGCGCGCCTTTCTTTGGGGCGCGGGGCTCTCCGGGGCCAGGGGGAACCGCGCGCCTCCCAGAGGCCGGGAGGGCCGCGAGTCTTTAGGGGCGCGGGGAACTGCGCAATCTTTCAGGGGCGCGGGGAACTGCGCGACCAGCCCCCACCACCCCGCAGACGACGCACAACCTCCCCCACAGCACCCCCAACCCCCCGCACCTTCCGAACCCTCCGAACCAAGATCACCGCAAGGCTTCAGCCACTTCCTTCGCCGCGTCAACGACACGCGGCCCCACCCGCTCAGGCACAGCATCGGCGAGCATGACCACCCCCACACTCCCCTCCACCCCGGTCACTCCGAGCAGCGGCGCAGCCGCCCCACTGGCGCCCGCCTCCAGCTCCCCGTGAGTAAGGGTGTACCCCGGCTCCTCCGCGGAAGCGGCCCGCGCGGAGAGGATCGCCTTGCCGGCGGCCCCCCGGTCGAGCGGATGACGGAACCCGGCGCGGTAGGCCACGTGATAGTCGGTCCACGTCGGCTCGACCACGGCGACGGCGAGCGCCTCCGCACCGTCGACCAGCGTGAGATGGGCGGTCGCCCCTATGTCCTCGGCCAGCGAGCGCAACGCGGGCAGCGCGGCCTCGCGGACCAGCGGATGCACCTGCCGCCCGAGCCGCAGCACGCCGAGCCCGACGCGGGCACGGCCGCCCAGGTCACGGCGTACGAGGGCGTGCTGTTCCAGCGTGGCGAGCAAGCGGTACACAACGGTCCGGTTGACTCCGAGTTTGTTGGACAGCTCGGTGACGGTCAGACCGTGGTCGGTGTCGGCGAGCAGTTTGAGGACACGCAGTCCCCGGTCGAGCGTCTGGGAGGTCTCCGCGGTCACGACGCCCACTCCTTAGTGGTGAGAGTCGACGGCCCCCTACGCGGCGGATGCGTCACCGGTCCCATCGGCGACGCGCGTCAGAGGCCGCCGGTCGGCAGCGTCCCGGGCTCTCCCGGGCGGGCACCGGCTGCGCTCCGCGGCGGCGCTGCCACGGGGCGTGTGCGTAGCGGGACAGTAGCGAGCTGGTTCGCTCAGCGGAAGTCTCCGTCCAGAATCCGGGCGTTCGCAGGTACGGACCGGGTTCGGTTACCCGGAGTTAGATTCACTTTCGCCCTGAAATATCCGGCGTATGCCACTCGGCGTGCACGACCCCCGCACAGAGCGCACACACGCGTGAGCGCCGGTGTCATGACGACACCGGCGCTCACGTGAACGTACCGGGGCGTGCGGGACTTACCGGGGCGCGGTCACCGCATCCGGGTGGCCCATTCCTGCACCTTGGCGATCCGCTGACGCAACTGCCCGGCCGTCGCCTCCGCGCTCGGCGGCCCGCCGCACACCCGGCGCAGCTCGGTGTGGATCACACCGTGCGGCTTGCCGCTCTGGTGGACGTACGCGCCGACCATCGTGTTGAGCTGCTTCCTGAGCTCCAGCATCTCCTTGTGGGAGACCACGGGCCGCCGCTCGGCGGGCAGTTCGAGAAGGTCGGCCTCGTCGTCCGGCTTCTTGCGGCTGTGCGCGATCTGCCGGGCCTGCCGCTTCTGGAGCAGGAGCTGGACCTGGTCGGGTTCGAGGAGCCCCGGAATACCGAGGTAGTCCTGCTCCTCCGCACTGCCCGGGTGGGCCTGCATGCCGAACTCGGCGCCGTCGTAGAGCACCCGGTCGAAGGTGGCCTCGGACTCAAGGGCCTCGAAGGAGAACTGCTCCTGCTCCCCGGTGTCCTCGTCCTGCTCCTTGTTCGCCTCCTCCATCTCCTTCTCGGATTCGGCGTACGGGTCCTCCTCGCCCTCCTTCTTGGGCTTGTCGAGGGCGTGGTCGCGCTCGACCTCCATCTCGTTGGCGAAGGTGAGGAGGTCGGGGACGGTCGGCAGGAAGACGGAGGCGGTCTCGCCGCGCCGCCTGGACCGTACGAAACGGCCGACGGCCTGGGCGAAGAAGAGCGGCGTGGAGATGGTGGTCGCGTACACGCCCACCGCCAGCCGGGGCACGTCGACGCCCTCGGACACCATGCGGACGGCGACCATCCAGCGGTCGTCGCTGTGGCTGAACTCGTCGATGCGGTTGGACGCGCCCGTGTCGTCGGAGAGGACGAGGGTGGCCTTGCTGCCGGTGATGTCACGGATGAGCTTGGCGTAGGCGCGGGCGGATTCCTGGTCGGAGGCGATGACGAGGGCGCCGGCGTCCGGGATGCCCTTCCTGACCTCCGTGAGCCGCTGGTCGGCGGCGCGCAGCACGCTCGGCATCCACTCGCCGCGCGGGTCGAGGGCGGTGCGCCAGGCCTGCGAGATCGCGTCCTTGGTCATCGGCTCGCCGAGCCGGGCGGCGATCTCGTCCCCCGCCTTCGTACGCCACCGCATGTTGCCGCTGTAGGAGAGGAAGATGACGGGCCGCACGACGTGGTCGGCGAGCGCGTTCCCGTACCCGTACGTGTAGTCGGCGGCGGACCGCCGGATCCCGTCGTTCCCCTCCTCGTACGTGACGAAGGGGATGGGGTTGGTGTCGGACCGGAAGGGCGTACCGGTGAGCGCGAGCCGGCGGGTGGCGGGCTCGAAGGCTTCGAGGCAGGCCTCGCCCCAGGACTTGCTGTCACCGGCGTGGTGGATCTCGTCGAGGATCACCAGGGTCTTGCGCTGCTCGACGCGGTTGCGGTGCAGCATGTGCCGCACGCCGACACCGGCGTACGTGACCGCGACGCCCTGGTACTCCTTGCTGAGCGGCCCCGCGCTGTACTCGGGATCCAGCTTGATCCCTATCCGCGCGGCCGCCTCCGCCCACTGCTTCTTCAGATGCTCGGTCGGCGCGACCACGGTCACCTGCTGCACGACATGGTGGTGCAGCAGCCAGGAGGCGAGCGTCAGCGCGAAGGTCGTCTTGCCGGCTCCGGGTGTGGCGACGGCGAGAAAGTCACGCGGCTGCTCCTGGATGTACTTCTCCATGGCACCTTGCTGCCAGGCACGCAGCTTGCTGGCCGTGCCCCAAGGGGCGCGCCCGGGAAACGCGGGTGACAGGTGGTGCGAGGAGGTGGCACTGGCGGCGGTGGTAGTCACGGTCTCCGTGGGGTGGTTGAGCGGCTCGGCTATGGATGGCATCGGCTGCGTATGACAACCGGGCCACCCTACCGGCGGCCCCACCGCGTCAACGCGCGGACGACGCGGGGTCACCCTTGGATGGGACTCACGTCACAGAGAACTCCGTCGGGTGGGCGCGGCTTGTTCTCGTCGGCGGGGCGAGGCTTCGCCGGGGGCGGGAGCGGGGGCGAGACTTCGCCGGGGGCGGGAGCCAAGCGACGCCCCCGCGATCAGCGGGTCGGCAGGTCAGCACGTCAGCGGGAGTCGGTCCGCAGCCGTGTGGTAACCCAGGCCCCCACCAGCGCCACCCCGGCCATGGGCAGGAACACCGCGGCGAAGGCGGCTGGGTGGCCGCCGGAGGCGTTCGTGGCGGCATGGGTGACCGTGCCGCCGCCCAGGGCCGCGAAGGCCGCGCCGCCCGCGGCGAGGAGGAGGACGTTCGAGAGGCCGTCGGATATCTGGAGGGCGGCGGAGTTGGTGCCGGCCTCCTCGGGGGCGGAGAGGTGGAGCAGGAGGACGCTGGTGGAGGAGATCACGAGGCCCATGCCGAAGCAGCCGAAGGACCAGGCCACCGCGACCGTCCACACCGGCACCCCGTCGATCAGCACGCTCGGCGCGGCGGCGATGGCGGCCGCGGTCAGGACCATGCCCAGCATCATCAGCCGGTCCCGGTACGGTTCCACGCGCGCCCTGGACTGCACGAAGGAACCCAGCGCCCAGGTGCCCCCGCCCGCCGCCAGGGAGAATCCGGCCAGCGTCGGCGACAGCCCCCGCTCGGTGACCAGCATCAGCGGCACGAAGGACTCGGCCGCGATGAAGGACCCGGCGGCGATTCCGCGCAGCAGCACCACGGACGGCAGCCCGCGCGCCGCCAGGTAGGTCCCTCTGGGCAGCAGCCCGAGCACCGCCGGGATCAGGAGGGCGACCCCCGCCACGGCCGGGACCACCGAGAGCCACCTCAGGTCCTGCGCCCCGTACTGCAGCAGCCCGGCGCCCAGCGAGATGCCCAGCGCCAGCCGGATGCGCCGCCGGTCGAAGGGCGCGGCCACGGCTCCCCCGGCCGGGCCGGACGCCCGCCGCCGTATCTGCGGCAGCGCGAACGCCAGCGGCAGGAGGACGAGGACGGGTATGCCGACGAACACCCAGCGCCAGCCGAGGTGTTCGGTCACCGCGCCGGAGGCGAGCGGCCCGACCACGGACGGGATCACCCAGCTCGCCGCGAACGCCGCCATGATCGACGGCCGCAACCGCTCCGGATAGGCCCGCCCCACGACCACGTACAGCGCGACGATCACCAGCCCGCCGCCGAGTCCCTGCACGGCCCGCCCGAGGATGAACAGCCACATCACTCCGGCCGTCCCCGACAGCAGCAGCCCCGCCGCGAACGCCCCGATCCCCGCCGTCAGCGACCCCAGCGGGCCGGCGCGGTCCGACCACTGCCCGGCCAGCACCATCCCGAACAGGCTCGTCGTGAAGTACCCGGAGAACGCGAACGCGTACAACGAGACCCCGCCCAGCTCCCGCGCCGCCACCGGCATGGCCGTCCCGACCGCCGTCGCCTCGAAGGCGATCAGCAGCACGACGGACACGATCCCGATGCTGAGCGCCCGATGGGCACGCCCGAGGACACCCTCACCGGCGCCGGTCTCGGTCGCCGGAAGCTGTGCGGCCGACGTCGCGGGGGCGGCCGATGCCACAGGAGCGGCCGGGTGGGCAGGGTCGGCCAGGTCGGCCGGGGTCTCAGCGACGCCGGTGTCGCTCGGTTCCAGGGTGGTCATGCCCGCCAGCGTAAGGGGCACCACCGACATTGACCCCTGTCCGGAGACCGGTCCTGCCCCGGGACCTTGGTCGTACGACCACCCTCGCCCGCCCCTCCCTCAGCCTCCCTCCCCCACCCCTCCCCGCCTCCTTTCATGAACGCCGTGTGGCAGTCCCATTGCAGCCCCGCCCGATCGCTTGAGCCCCCTGCCGACAGCGCCGTACGTTCGACACAACGAGTCCGGAGCACCGGGAACACCGGGTGACCGGGTCACCGAAACCCCGGACTCAAGCTTGGCCGTGTGCCCGAGTGGCTTAGGGACTCGCCTGCAAAGCGAGGCACGTGGGTTCAATTCCCGCCACGGCCTCTGTTCGGTGTCGGGGTCGACCGCTGTCAGGCGGTCGGCCCCGACGCGTGTGTGGCGGCCGTGCGCAAGGCGCGCCTGCGGCAGCCGTACGCGACTGGTTCAGGCGGAGCCGTGCACCCGTGCACGGAGGCTCACAGCACCCCGCCCGCCTCGTCCTGGAACAGTTCCGTCCAGTAGTGCCAGTCCGCAGCGGAGGCGGAGCCCGTGGGGTCGACCGTCGAGAGGGTCTGCGTCATCGTCGTGGCCAACTGGTCGTAGGCCTCCGTCGTGAGTTCGTGGGACAGGGTGCCGTCGATGGCCTTCTCCCGGTGGAGCAGCCAGAGGGTGAAGGCCAGGGTGGAGACGTCCGTGTTGAGGGCGTGCAGGGTGGCCTCGGGCTCGCTCCAGTTGAGGACCGCGCCCGTCGAGCCGTCGACGACCAGGCTGTTGTCCTCGATGAGGTGGCCGAGGCGTATCAAGTGGTCGGAGCCGTCGGGGAGTTCGGCGGCGGTGTACTCGCCCGGGCGCTCGTCCTCGTAGTACTCGGCGAGGGTCGGCAGCGGCACGTCCGTGTCCAGTTGGAAGAGGAAGCCGTCCTCCGGCAGGCCCGTGTCGCGCAGGAAGCGGCGGGTCGGCTCGTGCGCCAGCGCCGCCGGGAAGTCGACGTCCTCGAAGCGCACGACCCGGCCCTGGCCGAACTCCTGGTCCAGCAAACGGTCGGGCAGGTCCAGGGTCAGGGTCTCGTCGGCGGGCGGGCCCGCGACGAGGGCCAGCGGGCGGATCAGCGCGGCCATCCGCCAGAACGGCGGGATCTCGCCGCCGGTGCCCTCCTCGAAGACCGCGAGCAGCTGCTGCGACATCGCGGCCACGGCCTTCGGCCCGAACCGGCCCTCGTAGGAGGCGAACCGGCCGCGTCTGGCCGCCATCTCCTCCGTCGCCGCCACGAACTCCGTGAGCGCCTGGAGCGAGGGCGCGAGCGGGCGACGGTCCATCAGGTCGGGCCGGTCGTGGAAGAAGTACGTGGTGGAGACCTCGCCCGTCGCCCCGTCGAGCAGGACCGACTCCGTCTCGGCGTCGGCGGGGCCGTGCAGCGCGCCTATCACCAGTTGGTCCCGCAGGTCCTCGGCGAGCAGGTCCGGGTCGCCGGTCGAGTCCGCCACCGTCCGGGGGCCGTCAGCGCGCAGTGCCTCGAAGGTCAACAGGCCGCCGTCGCCCGGCAGTCCGGGGCCCGCCAGCCAGCGCCGCGTCGCCGCGTGCGTGACGTACGGGTCCAGTTCGTCCTCGGTCAGGGTGATCGTCTTGATGCCGGCGTCCGTCGTGCTCATCGTTCCCCCGCGCATGGTTGTTCACAGTCCCCCGGCAGGACCGGACCGGGCGGAACGCTCAGGGAACTCCACGGGAACACACGCCTGGGACCCGTGGACAGACCCACGGAAAACGCTTGGAAAACCCGTGGAGGATGCCCCGCCGCCCAGCGGTCCTCCCCACTGCCCAGAACACTACGCGGCACCACTGACAACGCCCCGGCACCGCCGTGACCAGCGGATCACCGGCAGCCGGCAGCCCTCGGCCGAATCCGGCCCCGCAGCCCTCGGCCGAATCCGGAACTCACCTCGGCCGAAGTACCTCAGCCGAAGTACACGCCGCCCGCGACGACCACCACGGCAGCCAGCACGAACACCAGCACCCACAGCATCACTTTCCCGACGCCCGGCCCCGGTTCGTAGCGCGGCGGCTCGGGAGGGGTCACTGCGTCGCCGTCACCACGGCCGCCTGCGGCCTTATCGGCAGCCGGTTCACCGGGCGCCCCGTGGCCGCCCGTACCGCGGAGGCGACCGCGGCCGGGGAGGTGACCACCGGCACCGCGCTGACGGCCTTCGCGCCGAAGGGCGCGACGACGTCACGCTCCTCGACGAGCTTGACGATGCGGATGTCGGGGGTGTCGAGGGCGGTCGGCAGCGAGTACCCCGTGAGGTCGGGGTGGCGCACCAGCCCGCGCGCGGTGCGCAGGTTCTCCGTGAGGGCGACGCCGATGCCCTGGGTGACACCGGCCTCGATCCGGGAGGCGAGTTGCGCGGGGTTCAGCACCCGCCCGACGTCCTGGGCGAGCGCCATCTCCACGACCCGTACCGAACCCAGCTCGATGTCGACGTCGACGACCGCGCGGACCGCGCAGAAGGCGAGCCCCACGAAGGCGTCGCCCTGGCCGGTGCCGTCGAGCGGCTCGGTGGGGTGCGGGCGGCACTGCGCGGTGGCCCACAGCTCCTTGCCGTCCATCGCCTCCGCGACGGTGGTCGAGAGGACACCGTCGTACGAGGTGATCTTGCCGTCGGTGATCTGGAGGAGCTCGGTGGACATCCCGAACTTGTGGGCCAGGGGCTGCAGCAGCTGCGTACGGACCATCTTGGCGGCCCGTTCGACCGCGCCGCCGGACACCCAGGTGTGGCGGCCGCGGCAGCTGGGCCCCGCGGGGGGCTGATCGGTGTCCACGGAGGCGACGTGCACCTCTTCGATGCCGAGCGTCTCCTGGACGATCTGCCGGGCCAGCGTGGTGAAGCCCTGGCCGGTCTCCACGGCCGCGCAGAGCACGGTGGCGATGCCGTCGTGGACCTTCACGGTGGCGGTCGAGACCTCGTCCGCGCCCTCGGCGCCGAGCATGTGGACCATGCCCAGGGCGTAGCCGACGCCACGCCGTACGGCACCGGGTTCGCCGGCGCCCTCGGGGCCGCCGGGCAGCAGCCACTCGTCCTCGGGCGTGTCCTTCGGGAGGGCGGGCAGCGGGAAGTCCTGCACGGCCTGCAGCAGTTCGGCGACCGGGGCGGGGCACGTGACGGTCTGGCCGGTGGGAAGCACGTCTCCCGTGGCCATGGCGTTGCTCAGGCGCAGCTCGGCCGGGTCGACGCCCAGCTTCTTCGCCAGCTTGTCCATCTGGGCCTCGTAGGCGGCGCACACCTGCATGGCGCCCTCGCCGCGTACGTGCCCGGAGGGGGGGTTGTTGGTGCGCACGGCCCAGCCCTCGATGAAGGCGTTCGGCACGACGTACGGGCCGCAGGCGAAGGAGACGGCGGCGGCGAGGGCCTCGGACGACGTGTCGGCGTACGCGCCCGCGTCGAGCAGGATCTGCGCCTCGACCTTGACCAGCTTGCCCTCGGCGTCGGCGTGGTGCCGGTAGCGCAGGAGCGTCGGGTGCCGGTGGGCGTGGCCCAGGAAGGACTCTTCGCGCGTCGCGGTGAGTTTGACCGGACATCCGGTCTTCATGGCGAGCAGTCCGAGGGCGAGCTGGAAGCTCTGGTCCTCGCGGTCGGCGGTGGCGCCGGGCACTCCGGTGACGACGACCTTCACGCGCTCGGGTTCCAGGCCGTAGCAGGCGGCGGCCGTGTCGCGGTCGGCGTGCGGGTCGGTGGACGCCACGTAGAGCTCGACCCCGCCGTCGGGGCGGGGCACGGCGAGGCCGGCCTCCGCGCCGATCGGGGCCGGGTCCTGGCGGCCGATGCGGTAGAGGCCCTCGACGACGATCTCGCCGGCCGCGTCCGGGTCGCCGTGGCGCAGCGGGATGTGGCGGATCAGGTTGCCGTCGGGGTGCAGGGGTTCGGCCTCGAAGGCCTGCTCCGGGTCGGTCACCGGGTCGAGTGCCTCGTACTCGACGATGACGGCGGCCGCGGCCATGCGGGCGGTGTCGGGGTGGTCGGCGGCGACGGCCGCGATGGGCTCCCCGTGGTGGCGTACGACCTCGGAGGCGAACACCGGGCGGTCGGCTCTGCCGCGGCCGTGCAGTGCGGTGCCGGGCACGTCCTCGTGGGTGATGACGGCCCGTACGCCGGGCATCTCGCGCGCGTGGGTGGTGTCGATGGACAGGATGCGCGCGTGCGGGTGCGGTGATCTGAGGACGGCCGCCCACAGCAGGCCCTCGGCCCACAGGTCGGCCGCGTACGGGAAGGTGCCCTCGGTCTTGGCGCGGGCCTCCGCGGTCGGCAGGGACACGCCGAGGCCGTGGGGCAGCGGCTCCGGGGCGGTGCCGGGCTCCGCGGCGGTCGCGGTGGCGGTGTCGTTGCTCACGCCTGGCCTCCGTCCTGGCCGTAGGGCTGCTCATGCGGCTGTGGGGACTCGAACGCGGACGGGTTGACGCCGCCGGCGCCGGGGCCCGCCTGGTGCGGGATACGGGCATCCGCAGAGGGCGCGGAGTCCGCGGAGTCCGCGTTGTCCGCGGACGCGTGGGCCTCTCGCTCGGAGACGACCTCGCGCACGGCGTTCAGGACGCCCCGGTAGCCGGAGCAGCGGCACAGGTTGCCGCACAGGGCCTGGCGCGTCTCCAGTTCGGTCGGCGCCGGGTTGCCCTCCAGGAGGTCGTGCACGGTCATCGCCATGCCCGGGACGCAGAACCCGCACTGCACGGCACCGCACTTGGCGAGCGCCCGCTGGACGTCGGAGGGCTGCCCGTCGGCGGCGAGCCCCTCGACGGTGCGCACCTCGCTGCCCGCGGCGGTCACTGCGGGCACCAGGCAGGACGCCACGAGCCGGCCGTCCACCTGCACGTTGCAGGCTCCGCACTCGCCCTGCGAGCAGCCGTCCTTGGCGCCCGCGAGACCGAGCCGCTCGCGCAGTACGTAGAGCAGCGACTCGCCGATCCAGGCGTCCGTCACGGGCCGTTCGACGCCGTTCACCCGCAGGACGTACGAGGCCAGTGGGTGGTCGTTGTGCGCGGGCGTACCCGGCGAGTCGTCGGCCGCGGATCCCTCGGCGGCGTCGGCAGGTGACTCGGTGCGCTCCTCCGGAGAGTGCGCCCCGGTCTCGGAAGCCGGCTCGTCGGCGCGTTCCGGGGGGCCGTGGGCGGCCTGTGCCTCACCCGGCTCCTCGCGCATCGTGCCTTCGCGCATCGATTCTTCGCGGTCCACGGAGACCGCGATCTCGTCGGCGTGCTCTCCGGAGACGTCGATGATCTCGGCCGCTTCGATCTCCGCGGCGCTGGGCCCGACGGGGCCGTGCTCGGCGTGGGCCGCGGCCTCCTCGGCAGGCGACTGCTGTTCGGGACCGGACTGCTGGGCCCAGGGCTCGTTGGCCCAGGGCGCCGCCGCTCCGCCCGGCAGGGTCGCCGGAGGGGTCCCGCCCCACTGCTCGACCAGGGTCGAGGTCGTGAACTCGCCGGACTCGTCGGGCAGATCACCGTCGGCGACGGGAATGGACCACTGTCCGGTCACGTCCTGGCCGGGAGCGCCCTGGTCCCCGTGACCGCCCTGTGAGGGCTCGTCGAAGGTCCACTGGCCGGTTGCCCCCGGGTTGTACGCGAAAGCGTCCTGGGCGGGCTGCCGGTGCTCCTCGGGCAGGGGGTTGGGGTCGGGCCACTGCACGGCCTGCGGCTGCCCGCCCTCGGGGCCCTCGGGCGGCGCGGCCCACGCGCCGGGC